>JAYVZU010000436.1:0-11695 GCA_043783075.1 Rhodanobacteraceae bacterium | reverse complement strand
CCAAGTGCCGTGGATGCCGCGTCCGGTAGCGTTCGACATCCGCTCAAACGGCGAGATCATCGCAATCGCCCACAACCTCAGCAGCCGTACCTTGGGTCCGTCGGGTTGTGATGGGTCGGCGGCACGGTTGATCTGCGTAGCCAGCGCAATGGTCTGCGCGAGCAGAATTGCGATGAGGACGAGAGCGTTTTTAAAGCGGCTGAAGAAGGATTCCATGCGGCAAAAGGTTCTGGAACCATTATCAGGGTTCGACTGGCTCGCGTGCGGCGCTGTGGGGGAAATCCCACTCGCTGGGTGTGGAAACAAAGCAACGAGTGGGAAACAGCTCAGTGGGAGTTAGTCGATAGAGATCTTGCGGAGCAGCTTGAAGTTCGACAACATCTGGCCAGTACCCAGAACCACCGACGCAAGCGGATCATCGGCGATCGAGACCGGCAGGCCCGTCTCCTCGCGAATACGCTTGTCGAGGTTCTTGATCAGCGCGCCGCCGCCCGTCAGGACAATGCCGCGGTCAGAGATATCTGCCGAAAGCTCTGGGGGAGTGCGCTCCAATGCAACGCGGATCCCGTTGATAATCGTGGCAATACACTCGCCCAGCGCCTCGCGAATCTCCGAGTCGTCGATCAGAATCGTCTTCGGCACACCTTCAATCAGGTTGCGGCCAACGATCGACTTGGTAATCGGCTGGTCCAGCGGGAAGGCGCTGCCCAGTTCGATCTTGATCTGCTCCGCCGTGCGCTCACCAATCAGCAGGTTGTACTTCCGCTTGATGTAGGTGATGATCGCCTCGTCCATCTGGTTTCCGGCCATCCGGACGGAACGCGAGTAGACAATGCCGGCGAGCGAAATCACGGCAATATCCGTGGTTCCTCCACCGATGTCGACGACCATGTTGCCGCCGGGTTCGGTAATGGGCAGGCCGGCACCGATTGCGGCGACCATCGCCTGTTCCACAAGATGCACCTCAGACGCCTTGGCACGATACGCGGAGTCCATAACGGCGCGCTTTTCAACCTGCGTAATCTCCGACGGCACGCCGATGACGATACGGGGATGAACCATCATCTTGCGGTTATGTGCCTTTTGAATGAAGTAGTTCAGCATCTTTTCCGTCTGCTTGAAGTCGGCGATGACACCATCCTTCATCGGCTTGATGGCGACGATGTTGCCGGGGGTACGGCCGAGCATCTCCTTGGCCTCTTTGCCGACGGCTTCAATCTCACCGGTGACCTGGTTGACGGCAATAATGCTTGGCTCGTTGACGATAATGCCCTTACCGTGGGCGAAGACGAGAGTATTGGCTGTGCCGAGGTCGATTGCGAGGTCGGAGGAGAAAAGGCTGAACAGCGAGCGCATGTTATGCACCCGGGAATACCGCATCTGGAAATTGTTTGAAGACATTGGGCTGAATCGTTCCTGAGACGAGAAGTACGTAAGCCTCCATTGTACGCGCCAGTAACGCCCCAAATGTGTCGTTCCCTGTACGTCTGGACTAACTGCACCGAAGTTGGGGCACATCCACAACTTTCAGCGGGTGAGATACTGAAGGTTGACGAACAGGAGGCATTTTGCGGAGCGAAATATCAACCGATGTCGCGTTAGAGGCAGCGCCAGCCGAACTGACGGCACACAGGCGGTCTCTGAAGGCTTTAACCGGGATCAGATTCTTCGCGGCGTTCTATGTTGTCATCTTCCACACCCGGGTCGGCCAGGTGCTGAACGACCACGGTCTCCACGCCGCCAGCAACTTCTTCGCCAGCGGATACCTCGCCGTTCCACTGTTCTTTCTGCTCTCCGGATTCATCCTGGCCTACACCTACGAGGGCCAGATCGAGGAACCCGGCGACCATCGCCGCTTCTGGGAGGCCCGCTTCGCCCGCATCTGGCCGGTATACGCTGTATCTCTGCTGATGGCGTCGATCCCCAGCTTCACCTTTCCGACGCCAGGAGCGGCAATCGCAACCATCTGCATGGTGCAGGCCTGGAACCCCTTCGACCCCGGCATGGCCGGTACATGGAACTTCGTCTGCTGGACGCTCTCGGTCGAGGCGGTCTTCTATATCGTCTTCCCCTGGTATCAGACGTGGCTGGAGGAACGCTCCAGCCGTACACAACTCTTCACCATCGCCGGAATGATGCTGCTGTGTGTAGCGATCAACTCGGCCGGACGGACCTTGGGGATCAAGGCTGAGGGCGTCTGGCGTTGGATCCCGATCCCAATCCCGCATCTGCCGGAGTTCTTCACCGGCGTCGGTCTGGGCAACTACTATCTGCTACGGCTGAAGCGAAACCCCGGAGCGAAGGTTTTGCCCGGCAATGGCTTGTGGACCTACGCGTCCGTCTTCGGGTCCATTGCGCTGCTCTGCCTTCCGGCCAACCGATGGACCGGAGTCATTGTGATTGCGTTTGCCGCGCTGCTGTTTGGTTTGGCGGCGGAGAAGACCCTGCTCTCGCGCTTCCTCTCCACAAAGCTCATCCTGCTCGGCGGCGGCATCAGCTATTCGATCTATCTGGTGCAGATACCGGTCAAGACCTGGGTGCAACTTATTACCGCACCCATGCACCTGAACTCTGAGGCGATTCGCTTTTTGATCACAGCAACAGCGCTCATCGGCGTATCGCTTATTCTGTTCAAGGCAGTTGAAGATCCCGCGCGAAAGGTGCTGCGGGGCATTTTTTCCCGCATGGAAGCCGCAAGATCGGCGCAGGACTAAAGGAAAAGAGCAACGATATGATCATTGGCGTTCCCAAGGAAGTTAAGGACCACGAGAGCCGGGTTGGCGTCACGCCGGCCGGAGTCAAAGCACTTGTCGAAGCTGGCCACACCGTTCTGGTCGAGACCAACGCAGGCGCACTCTCGGCATTTCCAGACGACGAGTACCAGGCCGCCGGAGCAGAGATCGTCGGATCGGCCTACGATGTATGGCGCCTCGCCGACATGATCGTCAAGGTTAAGGAGCCAGTCGAGAAGGAGTACAAGCACTTCCGCGAAGGCCTCGTGCTGTTCACCTATCTTCACCTCGCTCCGTTGAAAGATCTGACCGACGCCCTGCTCGAAAACAAGGTAGTTGGTATCGCTTACGAGACCGTTCGCGACCGCATGGGAACGCTGCCTCTCCTTACGCCGATGAGCGAAGTCGCAGGCCGCATGAGTGTCCAGGTAGGCGCTACCTACCTCGAAAAGGAACACGGAGGACGCGGTGTTCTGCTCGGTGGAGTTCCGGGAACACCGCCGGGTAATGTTTGCATCATCGGTGGCGGAATCGTCGGAACGAATGCAGCAAAGATTGCGCTGGGCATGGGCGCGCAGGTCACGATCGTCGACGTGAGCCTGAACCGCCTGCGCGAGCTGGACGACATCTTCGGTGGTCGCCTGCACACGCTGATGTCAAACAGCTACAACGTGGCGCGCGCGGTCTGCGAGGCCGACCTTGTCATCGGAGGCGTGCTGATTCCGGGCGCTGCCGCTCCGAAGATCGTCACGAAAGCAATGGTCTCGAAGATGAAGAAGGGCGCGGTGATTGTCGACGTCGCGATCGACCAGGGTGGCTGTATTGAAACCGCTCACCCGACCACGCACACGAATCCCAGCTACGTCGTCGACGGCGTCGTGCACTACTGCGTCACCAACATGCCAGCCGCTGTCCCCTACACCTCCACGCTAGCGCTGACCAACGCGACGTTCCCTTACGTCCTGAAGATAGCGAAGCTGGGTGCGAAGGCTGCGATTCAAGAGGACAAGGGCATCGCCGAGGGTGTAAACACCTATGAAGGCACGTTGACCTACGGCGCAGTCGCACAGGCCCAGGGCCGCGAGTGGACGGAGATTTCGAAGCTGGTTTGATACAGGGAAGAGGGGATAGGGAAAAGCGAAGAGCAAGCGCGTCTTCTCTTCCCTGTTCCCTATCCCCTCTTCCCTGCACTTGGAGGTTTTCCCTTTGACGACCAGCGCAAATCGGCGAAGAGTCCTGACGATTGCGCTGGGCGTGGCGGCGCTGGTCTTCCTGTTGGGATATACCGCGCTTAATGCCTTCAAATTGACCTTCCTCAGCCCCGATACGACCGGCGGAGTAGTCCTCTTCACGGCGATTTCGGCTGTGGCGTTCCTGCTCTTTGTGGGCATTCTCATCCTGCTGGTTCGCAACCTGCTCAAGCTCTACGCCGACCAGAAGAGCGGCGTGATGGGTAGCCGGCTGCGCACGCGGATGTTGTGGGGCGCGGTGTTGGTCAGTCTGGTGCCGATCTCCTTCATGTTCTTCTTCAGCTATGGCCTGATGAACCGCGCCGTGGATCGCTGGTTTTCGCAGCCCGTGACGCAGATTCGCGACGACTCCAACAACATGGCCGTGTCGCTCGCGCAATACACCACCTCGAACGCCCGCGTCGAGGCAGACAGTATCGCGGCTGCCCTGCCGACCCTGAACGCAGTGAAGGATCACAACGGAGAGTTAGCGAATCGGGCTCAGGTGGATCGCGTCTTGCGGCTGCATGAGATTACGTTGCAGGGCGGATTCGTCGTCGTGTTTCGCGATGGTAAGCCCGTCGCCGCGCTCAACCTGCCGCACGCTTCCGGCACCAGCGCGACGGTAAAGCAGTGGATCGGCAAGCAACCCGAACAGGATTCCGAGGGCAACAACGCAAACGACGAACCGGCCCCCGGGGCACCGGTGTTCGATGTCGTGGACCCATCTAGTGCGGCGCTCCTGCAAGCCGCGCAACGTGGCGACAGCCCAATCTTTACGCTGGCCGGTGCAGACTACGCACTCGGCACTGCCACTCTACCCAAGCAAGGTGGTGCGGTCGGAAATGTCGTAGCCGGACTACCGCTGCCGCGCGGTCTGGCGGCAACCATGGCCAGCCTGCGCGCCGAAACCGATAAGTACTGGGCCCTGTATCGCGAGCGCCGCTCCATCCGCAACACCTACATGGTCTACATGCTGATGATGACCGTGCTGGCCCTCTTCGCCGCATGCTGGCTGGCGCTGCACCTCTCGAAGCAGGTGACCAAACCAGTGGAGGCGCTTGCCGATGCGATGGCTTCAATCGCCGCCGGTAACTACGGGCATCGCGTAGCGGAGAGCGCCACCGAAGAGTTGGGCGAACTCGTCCGCAGCTTCAACCACATGGCCGACGATCTGGACAGCAGCCGCGCCCAGGTGGACGCATCGACCCAACTCTTGAGCCATGCCAACGCCGCCCTCGAAGCTCGACGTGGCGAGTTGGAGACGATGCTGGAGACCATCCCGAACGGCGTCGCGACCATCGGACAGAACGGCCATATTCTGCTTGCAAATCGCGCGCTGATCGAGATGCTCGACCCCGGCGGGCAGCAGCCGTTCCTCGGTCGGCCGATCAAAGATGTCTTTCCCGCCGAGCTGATGGAGATGCTGGAACGCCTGATGCGCCGCAGCCACCGCATGGGCTCCGCCTCCGACGAGTTGGAGATGGAGACCCCCAGCGGCACACTGAATATTGCGGTAACGGTGGCGCTGCTCGAAGGCGCTGGAACCCACCAGCACCTTGGCTACGTGATCGTGTTGGAAGATGCGACCGAGCTGCTGCGCGCTCAGAAACAGAGCGCCTGGAAAGAAGTCGCCCGACGCGTGGCGCACGAGATCAAGAACCCGCTGACGCCCATCTCGCTAAGCGCCGAACAGATTGCCCGCCACATCGAGCGGCTCGACACGACACTCAAAGCTGACGGCAAGGAATCGCCATCCATCGCCGTAATCCGCCGCTGCAGCGAGGTCATCTCCGGGTCAGTCGAGAGCATGCGCAGTCTCGTAGACCAGTTTGCGTCGCTCGCACAGTTCCCCACCGCGATGCCGCGTCCCGCAGACCTGAACACCATCGTCGAGAACTCGCTGGCGCTCTTTGCCGGAAGAACGCAGAACATTCTCATCGTCCGGAGGTTCGAAAAGGATCTGCCGCTGGTTCTCGCCGACCCCGAAGCGATGAAGCGTGCGCTCGGCAACCTCGTAGACAACGCAGTAGAAGCGATGCAGACCAGCCTACTGCGCGAGCTTCGCCTCTCCACCGCGTTGCTGCCCAACGGTATGGTCGAGCTGACAGTCGCCGACACCGGCGCGGGCCTTACTGACGACATGCGCGAGAAGCTCTTCCTACCGTACTTCTCCACCAAACAACGCGGCACCGGGCTCGGTCTCGCCATCGCCGCGAAGATTATTCAGGAGCACGGTGGAACGATTCGCGCGGAGAAGAACGAACCGGTCGGCGCAAAGTTTATCGTAGAGTTGAAGGTCGGCGGCATGGGCGATTCCGGGCAACATTCTGTCGCAGCCGATGACAGCATCAAAGTAGTTGTGGAAGGTTAGGAGTACGCAGTGAATCACGTATTGATCGTCGACGACGAAGCCGAGATTCGAGAGTCGCTCGAAAGCATCCTGAAAGAAGAAGGCTACCTCGTCACCACCGCCGCGACGGCTGGCGAGGCGCTCGACCTGCTGCGCGATGCCGCCTACGACGTCGTACTGCTCGACATCTGGCTACCCGACCGCGACGGCCTCGACACCCTCGGCGAGATTCGCCAGATGGACTCCGCCAACGTCCCCGAAGTCGTCATCATCTCCGGCCACGGAACGATTGAAGCCGCCGTCCGCGCAACCAAACTCGGCGCGTATGACTTCCTCGAAAAGCCGCTCTCTCTCGCTCGCACGCTCATCGTTCTGAAGAACGCCATGCAGTCCCGCCAGATGCGCGAGGACAACGCTGAGTTCCAGCGGCAGCTCTCCGCCAAGGGAACCGTCACCGGCACCAGCGTGCCGATGAAGGCACTGCGCCAGCAGATCAAGCTGATGGCCCCGACCAACGGCCGCGTGCTCATCTTCGGCGAGAGCGGCACCGGCAAGGAGCTGATTGGCCGCGCCATGCACGCCGAAAGCCTGCGCAAAGACCGCGTCTTTGTAGAGCTGAACTGTGCCGCGATCCCCGAGGACTACATCGAGACCGAGCTCTTCGGCTACCGACACGGCGCTGCACCGGGAGGTGGCGGACCCAACGTCCCTGCCGAAAAACGCGGCACGTTTGAACGCGCCGACGGCGGTACACTCTTCCTCGACGAGGTCGGCGACATGAGCCTGAAGACCCAGGCCAAGGTTCTCCGCGCGCTCGACGAACAACGATTTCTACCCGTCGGCGCCAGCCACCCCGTACACGTGGACGTACGCGTAATCGCCGCGACGAATAAGGATTTGGAAGAGGAAATCGCTCGCGGCAACTTCCGCGAAGACCTCTTCTACCGGCTCAACGTCATCCCCTTCTTCGTGCCGCCGCTGCGCGATCGTAAGGAAGATATCCCGCTGCTGGTCAAGGAATTCCTCGCCGAGTTCGGCGCGCAGTATGGCCGCCCCCGCGTCGAAATGGTGGAAGATGCCCTCGCCGCGCTGAAGCAGTACCACTGGCCCGGCAATGTCCGCGAGCTACGCAACCTCATCGAGCGCGTCCTGATCCTGAACCCCAAGGTCCAGCGCATCGAGCGCAAGCACCTGCCCATGCTCGTCTACCGCGATGCCGGCAAACCCACCGCACGCGGCGAAGAGTTCGCCACTCTGCTCGAAGCGCGAGAGGCCTACGAACGCGACTATATCCTGAAGAAGATTGACGAGTGCCATGGCAATGTAAGTCGCGCCGCAGAGGGCCTCGGTCTCGAACGCAGCCACCTCTACCGCAAGATGAAAGCGCTCGGCGTCAGCATCAAGGAGTAAGCCGCAGCCGATAGCGCACGGTTCCCTGCTCTTCTCCCGCTCCGTCATAGCTCAGGCCGCACTTCTCCATCACTCGGATGGAACTGCCAAGCCATGGGAAGGTATGGGCGATCACGCTTGTAAACCGGCCAGTCGCGCGAAGCTTCTCGATGAACGCCTGCGCAGCTTCGGTGATCAGCCCACGGCCTTCGTACTGCGGCAGAATCGAGTAGCCAATCTTGCACTCGCCCGCCTCCTTCGCAAATCCACCTACAGTCCCCGCGAGCGTCCTGCTTCCGTCTGCCTCCAGAACAGCCACATAGCGAGTCCAGCCAACAGCCTCCGGATCCCGCTCGAACTCATTGAGCAGAAAATCAAAAACATGTAGCTCCCAATGCTCCGGTGGCCACTCCTTCGTGACCGTACAACCCACAAGCTCCGCGAACCGCGAGTCTCCAGCCTTCTCCGCCTGAACCATCTCGGGCGTAATCGTGATCAGCGCCAGCCGTGGCGTGAGGATGTCCTTCAGTTCCATTTGCGACATTGCTTGTCTCCTGAACCTCGTTGATCGAGCACAGACGAACGCACCCCGGCCAACGTCTCGCGGGTGCAGCATCAGGCGATAAAAGGTTTAGGTAATCATAGGCTGGCTGCGATGACACATGGCGGCTTCGTATATTTTCGACTCAGCGCGGGGCCATTGCTCTTTGCACCTTTGCAATGTTTTCTGCAGACCCTGCGATCACTCCACACAGGTATGGGTAGACTTCCCCGTTCTTTAAAGCCGCATTAGATTCATCGACGGTAACCATCACGATAAGCTTCTCCCCGTTTCCCGTCGGAAACTTTCCGTTCAGGTTGAGCCAGTCAGACGACCAACTTACATTGCCACCCACCTTCCCCGGTGCTGGCCCTTTGATGCTCCGCAGAATCTTCGCAGAGAACTTCACAGGATGATCGAGAGCCTGATTGAGAGAGATTGCTTCATTGAGCTGAACAAGCACAATCGCATCGAATGCAGATGCCATCTGTTCGATGGGATAGGTACAACCGTCAATGGTTTTGAGGTAGATGTGCCAGCGATCATATTCTTCCTGAAGCGTATTCCAGGCGCCTGGAGCGATCTCACTTTCAATGGCGCAGGGCGTCCACCTGATCACACAGTCCAAATTTAAATTGGAAAGCGATCGTCTTACGTCTTGCGGAGCAGTCGGATCAAATTCGCTTCAGATTGAAATACAGTTCGTGCAGCCTGAAGGCTTTGTAACGGAATACCCTGGGTGCAAGTCGGGCACGGGCCACTCTTGGAGATACGGAGAAGAGTGATGCACGGCAGTTGCGGACACCATCAATTCATAGGGTCCATCGCGGTAGTCCTCAGAGCCAATTCCTTTGGGAACAGCGCTGAACCACAGCAGCCTCCAGCCTGAAACTCGATCATCCTCAATGTCGATAGTCGCTTCAATGTCGACAGCGTTCCAACGGGCGCACCAGACCGCCACGGCCAACGGAATGGCGCTGTACCGCAAGCCGGACGGCATCTTTCGGATCTCGAATGCGATCGCCCCAACCGCATCAGTCAGGTCGATTTCGTAATGACATGCCTGAATGTTGCAAATACCGTCATAGTGTCCATATTTGCCCCAACGGGCCATGATGCCTTGAAGGTCGGCCCATGAACTTTTGCCGACTTCCAGCCGCTGCATATCTGAAATCAGTCGTTCGGCTCGGTGGCGAAGGACGCGCTGCCCCACCTGAACAGTCACAAAGGTAGCAACAAGCAGGACGCAGCAACCGATCAAAATCAAACGGACAATTCGCCAGAGCAGCTTGCGACGCACCATCAGGGTTCATACCACTCCGAAGGGATGGCAAGTGTATCCTTTGAGGAATCCACTAATTTTGCCGAGGGCTCGCATGAAGAAGCTGATGATCGGTCTGCTCGTATGTTTGGCTGGGACACCCCTTTTCGCCCAGGATGTTGCCACCTTCGAAAAGGCCGAGCTACCCGGCCTCGTCGAGATATACAAGGGCATCCACGAGCACGCCGAACTCTCGCACTTTGAGGTGAAGACCTCGGCGATTGTAGCGGAAGAACTTCGCAAGGCCGGGTACACCGTCACCGATCACGTCGGCGTGTACGAGGATGGCTCGAAGGCTTATGGCGTCGTTGGAATTCTGAAGAATGGCCCCGGCCCAATGCTGTTGGTGCGCGGCGATATGGATGCTCTGCCCATCATCGAAGAGACCGGCGTGCCCTACGCCAGCCACGTGATGGCGAAGAATAAGGCCGGGCAAGACGTCGGCGTCATGCACGCCTGCGGCCACGACATCCACAGCACGGTGCTGATCGGCACGGCGCGGGCGATGGCCGCGACGATAGGACAGTGGCACGGCACGCTGATGATCGTCGGGCAGCCCAGCGAGGAGACTGCCGATGGTGCACGGGCCATGGTCGCCGACCACCTGTACGAGCGCTTCGGCAAGCCAGACATGATCATCGGCCTGCACGACGGAACGAATCAGGCCGCAGGCTTCGTCGGGCTGCACCCCGGCGCGGCGCAGGCCGGAGCCACGTCTGTTGACGTCACGATTCGCGGCTTCGGCGGCCACGGCGCGCAACCGCAGGCTGGACGTGATCCCGTGGTGCTGGCCGCGATGTACGTCATGCAGATCCAGACGATCGTGAGCCGCGAGGAAGACCCGCAGGACCCCGTCGTCGTCTCGGTCGGGAGCATCCACGGCGGCACCAAGCGCAACATTATTCCCGACGAAGTAAAGCTCGAGCTGACGGTGCGGACGTTCTCGCCGAAGAGCCGCAAGATCGTTCTCGATGGCCTGCGCCAAATGGCGATTGGTATTGCAACCTCTGCCGGGCTGCCCCCGGAGAAGATGCCCACGGTGACGGTGGTCGAGAACGAATCGACGCCCGAGATGTACAACAATCCGGAGATGTCGGCGCGGGTGCGGGCGATTCTCGTCAAGACCGTAGGCGAGGCGAAGGTCTTCAACCCGCCGCAGATCATGCCCAGCGAAGATGTCGGCGTGTTTGCGCTTCCCGGATACCAGATTCCGACGGTCTACTTCGCTCTCGGCGCAGCCGATCCGGACAAACTCGCTGCCGCCCACGCCGCAGGCAAAGAGCTTGGCGGAGCCCACACCAGCCGCTTTCTGCCCAGCCCGGAGCCGACAATCGAGACCGGAGTGAAGGCGCTGACCGCAGTTGCGATGGGGCTGCTGCAACTTTAGGCGACGAACACCTGCTCGCCAGTGCATAATGTTCCGGACTCGCAAACGCGGTCTCGGGAGTCTAGATGTCACGTTTTGGTTCGCAGATCAAACTATTATTCGCGGTGATGTTCCTGATTGCCGTTTGCGGAACCACTCGCGCGCAGGATACCGTGAAGCGGCCGCGCATCACCGGATTCTCCCATGTGGGGTACTTCGCCTCCGACCTGCCCAAGGCTCTTGCGTTCTGGCATGATTTTCTCGGCTACGACCAGTCGTATGTGCTTCCCAAAAAGGACAGCTCCGAGACAGCGATCGCGTTCATCAAGATCAACGATCATCAGCACATCGAGCTGTTCAACTCAGCGCCAACCTACCCGCACAACATGATGAGCCACCTCTGCTTTACGGTCGACGACATCGCCCAGATGCGGAGTTTCTTGCGGTCGAAGGGGTATGACGTAAAGCCCAGCACCGCAAGGACCCGGGCCGGCGACTATGCGTTCGAGATCAAAGATCCGAATGGCATGTTGGTGGAGTTTGTGCAGAGCCTGCCGGACGGCCTGGAGATGAAGGCTGTCGGAAAATTTCTGCCCGACACGCGGATTTCGCCGCGAATCTATCACCTGGGCTACCTCGTCGGCGACGCGCAAAAGACGATGGACTTCTACCAGATGATGGGCTTCACCGAGACGTGGCGCGGCGGCGCTGACCCGAAGGAACTCAGCTGGATCAACCTGAAGGTGCCAGATGGGACCGACTAC
>JAYVZU010000435.1:0-3894 GCA_043783075.1 Rhodanobacteraceae bacterium | reverse complement strand
CCACTGCACATCACTCAACTCATAGCGACTAACGGTCATGTAGACAGAACATCAAATCCAACGGCCGCCGCAAAGTCTATATGTCGATACTGCCTAGGGATCTCGTTGTCTGTTCTTAGCTCACAGCTGCTAGCTGGAAAGCTGTCAGCTCGTGAATCATGTCTTTCGCCAGTCGGCCGCCCCTGCACTCGGAGAGCGTAAACTGAGGGAGTCTATGACTTCCCCAACCGTCACCGCTCCCGTCGCTACAATCGCCACGCTCGCCGCTCACGAAGGCCATACCGTCACCCTGCAGGGCTGGCTCTACAACCTGCGAGCCTCCGGCAAACTGCTCTTCCCCATCTTCCGCGACGGCACCGGCACCATCCAGGGCATCGTGCCCAAGGCCGCGGTGAGCGAAGAGCTCTTCGAGACGCTCAAAAACCTGACGCTGGAGTCCAGCCTCAAGGTCACCGGAAAAGTTCGCGCCGACTCCCGCGCCCCGTCCGGCTTCGAGCTCGATGTTGAGGCCCTTGAAGTGCTGCAGCGCGTCCCCGACGAGACACCGTTTCCCATCCAGCTCAAAGAAGCCGGCGTCGACTTCCTGATGGAGCATCGCCACCTCTGGATCCGCACCCCGCGCCAGTCGGCCATCCTCCGCGTCCGCGCCACCATCATGCGCGCTGCGGCGCAGTACTTCGACGACAACGGCTTCATCCGCACCGATCCGCCGATCCTGACGCCGAATGCCTGCGAGGGCACCTCCGAGCTGTTCGAGATGGACTACTTCGACGACGACAAAGCCTACCTCACGCAATCCGGCCAGCTTTATGTCGAAGCCACGGCTCTGGCGCTGGGGAAGGTCTACAGCTTCGGCCCGACCTTCCGCGCCGAAAAGTCGAAGACCCGCAGACACCTCACCGAGTTCTGGATGGTCGAGCCTGAGATGGCCTTCGCCGGGCTACCCCAACTACTCGAACTGGCTGAAAACTACCTCAGCTTCATCGTCGCCGAAGTGCTGAAAAAGCATCTTGGCGACCTGAAGGTCATCGGCCGCGACGTCTCCAAACTGGAGACTATTCAGGCACCATTCCCACGCCTAAGCTACGAAGACGCCCACCAGATGCTGGTCGAAGCCCACGCCAAGGGTCTCGTCGAGACCCTGCACAAAGACGGCGACGACTTCGGCTCCCCGGACGAGACCTACCTCTCCAACCAGTTCGACCGCCCCGTGATGGTGCACCGCTACCCCTCGGCCATCAAGGCCTTCTACATGCAGCCCGACCCTACAGACCCAACCAAGGCTCTCTGCGTAGACGTGCTCGCCCCTGAAGGCTACGGCGAGATCATCGGCGGCTCGGAACGCGTCGCGGACTACGACCTGCTTCTTCAGCGGATTAAGGACCACGGCCTCCCGCTCGACGCCTTCCAGTGGTATCTCGACCTGCGCAAGTACGGCTCGGTCCAACACTGCGGCTTCGGCATGGGCATCGAGCGAGTTGTCGCGTGGATCTGCGGACTTGACCATGTGCGCGAGACCATCCCCTTCGCGCGGACGCTGAATCGGATTTATCCGTAAAAATTTTAGGTAAAGCTACAGCGTTGTTCGTAGAGGAGCTCTCCCGCTCCGCAACCGCCTTAGTTGGAACCCATGACAGGCCACTAACGTCGGTCCTTCTCGGGTGCTGACTTCGGCTATGTGCTCCTGACCGCCATCAACTGACGTCCTGGACAAAGGGAGATTTTTAGGACAAAGTGTCCTCCGTGATACCCAGCGAACTTTTACCCTTTCCGGCTGCCGATTCCCTAGCGTTGCTTGCTCAAGTCAGGCAGCGTCTGACTCGTTGCGACCTTGCCAAGCGCTTCAATGTCACCCCGAAAACGATCTCCCGTTGGGAGAACCGCCAGACCGAGTGTCCGGTCTACGTACAGGCCGCGTTGCGCGATCTACTGCGTTCGGGCGTGCGGTCGGAGCCGGGAACAGAGGAATTCACGTTCATCGATCTGTTTGCCGGTATCGGAGGCATGAGACTTGGCTTTGAAAAGGCCGGGACCGCTGCGTCTTTACGAGTGGAACCGCTAGACGCAAGTGATCTACGTCCGCGAACTTTCCATTTTTTCTATAGAGTTTAGATTCCAAGTATTTTCCAAATTCATTCTGCTCAGGGGTGGCCAATTCCACGTTCGCTTACAAAGAGCCCTACGGGATTGACCAATGGATCAGTCGAAGGCAAAAATCCTACGGAAATTCTTCAGCGCACTTGGAATCTAGAGGCCTTTTTTGATCTCACCGTCTTCCTAACCGAAGGGTTGGCGCAGGGCCTCATCTCAGATGACCTGTTTGAGGATTCGAGGTCAAGAATTGATGTTGTGATTCAATGGGCTAACGAATTCAATGAATACTACGCTTGGGCGAATTGGGAACAAGGGGAATACTTGGAAGTAGTTGAGGATTGGTTTAGAACGAAGTTAGAGGAGCGACACGAGTTTCACAGTACTCGCCTAAAACCCGTCCAGCAACTTACTTCACATCAGCCCGCCCAAGGCAGATAATTCTCGTAAGGATCATTTCAATGCCAAAACGAAATTGGACGCGTCAGGAGTTGATCGTTGCGTTCAATCTATATTGTCGTACTCCTTTCGGACGCATCCATACCCGTAATCCAGAAATCATTGCTCTAGCGGAAGCTCTTGAAAGATCGCCCTCGGCCGTCTCCTACAAGTTGGCAAATTTTTCGAGTCTTGATCCTGCCATCCTAGGAAGGAATCTCTCTGGCGCGAGTCATAGCAGTCGTCTCGATAAGGAAGTATGGGATGAATTCAACGGAAATTGGGACCGGCTCGCATTTGAAAGTGAGCAGTTACTTGCAAATTTGCTCGGAAGACCGCTCGAAGCCGACCCAGTAGAAGAACCCGCCGACTTTCCCGAGGGTACAACCCGCGATGCCGCGGTGAAAGTGCGTGTGAATCAACGCTTCTTTCGACAGGCGGTCATTGCTGCATATGGGGCGAGATGCTGTATCACGGGAATTAGTCATACTGAGCTTCTAAATGCGAGCCACATCATACCCTGGAGAGCGGACGAACCTAACCGCACCAATCCCAGAAATGGACTTTGCTTGAGCGCGCTTCATGACCGCGCATTTGACCGTGGACTCATCTCTTTCGATGAGAGATTGCGGGTCATCATCTCCCCACAACTTTCCAGATGCAAGGATGACGGTGTGGCCAGACATCTGCTTTCATATAAAGACTCTCCGCTTTTGCCGCCCAAAAGCTTCCATCCTGATCCGGCGTTTCTAGAGTGGCATCGCTCCGTGCTCTTTCAGAAGTAGACGAAACCTGACTTTCACGGATGGGAAATTAGGCAGCATGCCGTGGTGAACCTCATGCGACCAGCCAGCGGCGGTCCGATTACGCTGATGACACCAGAGCCGACCGGAGGCATTTATGTCGACGAAGGCATCAGGGAATTCATTCGGCGATATGGCTATCCTGATCGGACCATCGCTGATCGCAGAAACTTCGGAGGAGTTCATAACGCACTGAAGATTTGCCCGGCCACGAATCTGTCACTCACCCTTCAGGGATATGACACGAAGACACGGAAGATAACCGATTTCGCGGGTGGCATCTCATTGATTGATCCGGAAGGACATACGGCGGCGGTTTGGCATTACAAGGATCTGCTGAGTCACTGGACGCGCAAACATGCGAAGGCCGCCTATATTCCTTCGCTGGTATGCAAGGAACCGCGCAATCAGTATCAGTACGGTAGCCACGTCCGACTTGCCGAGGGAACAGAATTTCGTTTGTTTCTGAATGCGGTGGCAAGTGGTGATGTGTATTACGATCCTGGCATCAAGATCGTGAATGTTTCGTCCACAAAACCGGAGATCAAGAAGCGGAGTCAGT
>JAYVZU010000434.1:0-3898 GCA_043783075.1 Rhodanobacteraceae bacterium | reverse complement strand
TCCGAAACTTGCGGGTAGGTTGCTGGAGTCTGTCAGTAATGCCAGACCTAGAGGAATGATCGTCTAAAACAAAATTCGGCTTACGGGCCGTCTGCTGAAGTATTAGGGGAAGAAGGTCTGGACGACTTCTTCCCTTCCTTATGGATGTTGAAACAGTCCCGATCTCGCCTTTCGGTGGGTGGGGCTTCAGAGGGTGCTGAAAGAGACACGAATTCGTTCTTCGGTGGGAGGGAGAGGTGTCAGCCTCTGCAATAAGGCCAATCGAATCAACAGGGCTTTAGCCCCGGGCGCTCTTTCACCTACTTCTCGGAGGGCGAAAACACGTCTCGCACCTAAACTTGCCTTGAGAACCTCATTGCAATGGAAGAGCAGTATGTCGTTTCAATTTAGACGCTATTTTGAGACGGACCGAGGGTTCATTTCAATCTGGCGTCTAGATTGAAATGGACTGGCCAGTCGTCTCAATTTTTGAAACGGATTAAAAGGCATAGTTGCTAATAAAGTAAATGGCCGCTTTCTTTATTAGCGCGGCTCGTTCGAAAATTTTGCCTGTGTGGCGGGGAAGGGTGGGACCTGGATTTCGGCGGCTGACGAGGTTGTTGTCGCGGCTGACTAAAGGGAAGGCCACGCGCGGGTACAAGGTATCATGGCCCTCGATCCCTCGATGCTAAGTAAACTGTCCGATCTCCCGGAGCCGGTGGAGTGCCGGCTCGGAGAGGGAGGATTTTATTCCAATTGTCAGACTTTGAGGTTGGCCGCTGTGGCTGGCCCTGCACTGGTGGTGATTGAACCGTTGACACCGGTCGGGAAGAAGCCTCCCGAGGTGACGCCTGCCTGATTCCCGAAAGCCAGGTAAAGGACCTCGCCGGCCGTTCTCTGAGCGACCAGACCGTTGGGGCGGTAAACCGAGAGGAACTGGGTCTGTGGTCCTGAGGTGGGTGGAATGAGGTCCGCTGCGTCAAACGCCGCAGTGGAGATGTTGAGGAGAGCGATCTGGGTGCGCACGGTCGAGACATGCTCGGCCTCGGTGGCGAGGATACGGGCCGCTATAGAAATGATGCGGGGTGTCGTGAGCAGGCCAGCGGCACCGGCGTACGCGCTTACTCCAATATCTTCGAAGATTCGGGAGAGTCGGAGGTACTCGGTCTGGCTGTCGAATCCCATTCCGAGGGCGTTGAGGTTGATATTCGGCTTTGCGATAGCGTTAGCGCCAAGCGCGGCACGGAGCAGCGAAACATGGGCACGTTCGTCGGGTCCTATCTCTTCGGCGATCTCGAACGTGAAGAAGGCGTCGTTGTTGAAGTTGACCTTGCTTCCGCCTACGGGTGTTCCTCCGGAGGTGGGGTTGGATCCGTTTGCGGTTCCGCTAACTCCGATTCCGAAGCTGGTAATGGATGTCCCATAGAGGGCATAGGTATAGAACTCGGCTTCGAGGTATTAGAGATTGAGAACGAATTTCAGGACTGCCAATCCGGTTGCGCTCTGGGCTTCGGCAGGGGTAGCTCCCGCGAAGGAGAGGGTTCCGACTACTGCGGTGGCGGCACCGATCGTTTTAAGGAAGGCCCGGCGATTGGGAGAGGCTGAGACAACATCCTTGATCAGATTGCTAGACATAGTATTTCCTCATCAGCTGCGTTGATCTGGCGTCGGGTTGGAGGGCCGAAGATCACCGAAACGCGCGATTACTGCCCTAGAATGAATGCTGCGGAGGGGGAGCGCACCAACCAGCAAATTCTGATGCGGGGTGGTTATTTGAGGTTTTCCTTATAAATCGACAGGGGACGATTTGTGGAGCGGGGCCACTGGCGGGTGGCCCACATCTGCTAAATCCTTCACCACTCGGGCACCACATCAGTGGTTCGTCAGACTTAGCCACCCCGCCGGGTTTTCAAACAGATCGACCGGCATAGCCGCTGGTAGTCGAGGGCTGTTCTTTTTATCAGCGAGGGTCGTAAGTAAAGTTCCCGGGCAGCCTGGGCGGCTTGGGCCGGGACTCCGGCGGCTGACGAGGTAGTTACGGCTCATAAGGGGAAGGCCATTTGAGGGTAATTGGTGTCCTGCGATCATCCCGCGATCCCCCCTCATTCGCTCATCAACAGCTTCTACAGGGGCTCTACGGACCCAATCATCCCGGGACCATACGCAACCTTCTCCTGCCTGGAAGCCTCCTATCAATTTCGGCTCTCAGCGCGGGGCCGGTTCGCAAATTGTCATAGGAGTATTTTATGAATCAGTGGAGAACTTTGTTATTGCTGTATGGTGTCCTGTCGCTTGGTTTGAGCCTGCCTACTGCCTATGCGCAGGATACGAAGGCAACAGCAGCTTTGAAAGAATTGAAGGGTGAGAAAGCTGCTGCGCTCGATCCTCAGCTTCAAGTAGTAGTGAATCAGCTCAAATCAATGGGCGGCAAGCCGATCAACACGCTGCCTGCGACGGAGGCACGGCAACAACCCTCTCCAGCCGACGCAGTCAAAGCTCTGCTACAGAAGCAGGGAAAGAGTAGTGCTCCCGAGGAAGTGGGGAATGTTCAGGAGCGAATGATTCCGGGTCCAGCAGGGCCAATTCCGGTGCGCGTTTATACGCCGAAGGGAACTGGTCCGTTTCCTGTAATTGTCTATTTCCATGGAGGGGGATGGGTGATTGCGGACCTGGACACGTACGACAGCTCGGCACGGGCACTGACCAATGGAGCCGGTGCGGTGCTGGTCTCGGTCGACTATCGTAAAGCGCCGGAGCATAAGTATCCTGCGGCCGCTGACGATGCCTATGCGGCCACACAGTGGGTGTTGGATCATGCTGGTGAATTGAATGGCAAGCCGAACAAGGTGGCCGTAGCAGGAGAAAGCGCCGGCGGTAATTTAGCGACGGTCTCGTGCCTGATGGCGCGCGATAAGAATGGGAAGATGCCGATGTTTCAGCTGCTGGTGTATCCGATTGCCAACTTCGATCCCAATTCGCCTTCGTACGTCGATAGTGCGGACGGTCCGATTCTGACGAAGGACATGATGATCTGGTTCTACCAGCAGTACCTCACTGATTCGGCACAGGCAAAAGAGCCCTATGTGTCGCCTCTGCAGGCAATGACCCTGAAAGGGTTGCCGCCCGCGATGATTATCACCGATGGCTTTGACGTGCTGCGCAGTGAAGGAATGCAATATGCGGCGAAGTTGCGCAAAGATGGAGTCATGGTGACGGAGAAAAACTATCCGAGCGGGACGCACGAGTTCTTTGGCATGGGAGCGGCGGTGAGTCAGGCCAAGAGCGCGGAACAGTTCGGATCGGAACAGCTAAGGGCTGCGTTTGCTCGTTCTGGCAAGTAGCATCGTTTTTGAGATAACGAGCGGGGCAGGTCGCATCCTCGGCGATCTTGGCCCTTGGCAATCTTGAATTGAAAGAGACAAATTCAAAGAGAGGGTATACCTTTTCACCACCCATTTCCGCCGCCCACTCATGATCACTCCAGAGCCCTAAGTCCGGACTTAAGTCCCTTATATCCGGGCTTTCGGACTTTGGCCCCGGGGGTACCTCCAAGCTACAAACCAGTGTTTATCTCTCCATCTTAGGTAGCTCCATCAACAGGCCGCCACTGCCGGTTTGGACTGTTGGCAGCGCGCCTTTCCAGCGGTCGGTCAGTGCTTTCTGGTTTTTGATCTTGCGGAGTTCCAGAAGCTGCGGGGTCAGGCTGGTTTGGCGGATGCAGTCGGCTTCCGATTCGCCTTCTTTGCGGCTTACTGCCTAGTGGTTGGCGCGAGAGATACGGGAATCAAAGGTCTTGATGGGCCTTGTCGATGGAAACTGGTGAAAATACACTTGTATCCTGCGGCTGGAGAGGATTACCCTGTGTGACGCCGGCAGAACGAGCCGCCAGGGTGACACAGAGCGACCGGTCACTCCCTTC
>JAYVZU010000433.1:0-3903 GCA_043783075.1 Rhodanobacteraceae bacterium | reverse complement strand
GCAGCGCCGCCACATAGCATGTGCTAAGCCCGGCCGCAGTATGCGGATACATCTTGCCCATCCACACCACGAAGTTGCTTAGCAGGAAGAAGGAAGTCGCAGAACCAGCGGCACCCGCGATTACACGCAGCACAGTCGCCCGACGCAGCAGGCCACTGCCAAGCATGCAAACTCCGGCATACCAGACCCACGTGACAAGGTAGCCGCGAACATGGAAGGCATAGTGATAGGCGTAAACCGTCAGTAAATAGTCGGTCATCATCAATGCCGCAACAGCAACAGCCGATTGCCAACGAGGACGCTTCGCCCCAAAATACAAGAGACTGCCACCCACCGCTGTAAAGTTCATGGGAGTAAGGTGGAGCAGGGGCGGAAGCAGACGGCTAAGCAAAGCAATCAGCAAAACAAGATAGGCGAGCATGTAGGGGATACCTCTGAGAAGTGTCGCGCTAGAAAGCGTTCACTTGATTGTCGGCGTATAAGTCGCAGGGGTCAACTTTTTACCGTGGTTCACAACTATAGGATCAAAAACAGCGACTCCAATTAAGGTAGCCGCCGTCTGAATTGCTGGTGTATGTGACTGTCCCCGCTCTGTCCCTGGGGTCATGATTCCGATATTGTCCACGCCAGCCCGATGTCCAAAGTCAATCACCTCGGCAATATTTGCGTACTGCAGCTCGGGGTCGCCCTTGACGAACATCACTCGTTCCTGACGCTTCGCAAAGATGGCTTGCAGTCGAGCTCCAATTGCAGACTTCGCAATCGCCTCCTCATTGATCTTGTAGCTAAGTTCCCCACCGTTGCCAGAGATCACCTGGACCACGATGGCCATGGGTGAAGGGGGCTCATCAATCTGAGGCTGTGGCGCAAGTGGATCCAACCCCTTCGGCACCGCCGGAACAATCACCATGAAGATGATGAGCAAAACAAGCAAAACATCAATCAGCGGAGTCACATTGATCTCAGCGACCGCTTCCTGAATCCCCCTGCATCCCATGAACATAAAGTCTCCTGTTGCCAGTCGGTTGGCGCGAGTCTCCATTGTCAAAACAGTTTGGTGCGGTCCAGATCTGGATCAGGTTCTTCTCTGATCCGGGGAGATCTGTCAGCCTGCAACTACGGCTGGAAGCAGAACGACCCAGCCGGAGCCGGGTCGTCTGTCAAAACATAAGAAATGCCTACTGCCCGGACTCAACCCGTGGCGTAATGATTCCGATGTTATCGACGCCGGCCTGCTTGCCGAAGTCAATGACTTCTGCGATCTTGCCGTACTCGAGAGTCGGATCACCCTTGATGAACATAACCTTCTCTTGACGCGCTGCAAAGATTTCTGCAAGCTTCGGTTCAAGCGAGGCCTTAGCAAAGGCATCTTCATTGATCTTGTACGATGGCGGCGCACCCTTATTGTCCAGAATCTGCACCACTATCGTACGTGAGTTGTCTTCGGGCTGTTGCGTCTTGTTCTTGGGCGGCTGGGGAACCAGCGCATCCAATCCCTTCGGCGTTACCGGCACGATGACCATGAAAATGATCAACAGTACCAGAAGAACGTCAATCAGCGGTGTCACGTTGATCTCTGACACCGCGGTGTTAGTACCACCTCCACCACCCATTCCCATAGTCGATCTCCTTGTCCTGCGTCTCCGGCGTGGCCGGATTCAACTGTCGCGCCCGCTTCTCGCAGGCCCGGTTCAAAGCTTTACTTGCCGTCGTCCTTCTTCTCAGTCAGCAGACCCAGATCGCTGATGCCGGCAGCCCGAATCCCATCGATCGCGTCCATCACCTTGCCATACATGGCACGGTTGTCGGCACGCAGATAAACCTTCTTCTCAGGATTCTTTTCGAGCTTGGAAACAATGGTGGGCCCCATCGCATCTACTTGTACCTGGTCCGCACCGAGGAAGATCTTGCCGTCGCGGGTAACCGCAACCATCACAGAATCTTCCTTATTGGCGTTTTCCATGACAACGGCCGCAGTTGCGGTCGGCAGATCGACGTTCACCTTGTTGTTCAGCATCGGCGTGATGACCATGAAGATGATCAGGAGCACCAGCATCACGTCCACCATCGGGGTCACGTTGATGTTGGAGTTTACCTTCTTGCCTTCGTCCCGCTTGTTGATTCCCATGTTTCTGAGCTCCGTATTCGGACTTACCCGTCTGAGGGGCCTGATGTGCGCTCCGGTCGACCCGGAATTGTTCTTTATAGCGTCAACCAGCCCAGCTTCGGAGGGGTTTTCCCGACTGCCAGATCATCTGGCAGCCGGGACCCAGGAAGCGGAGGAGCGGTTTAGCGGTGGCTCTGCTTGATGAAATAGTCCACCAGCTCCGACGAGCTGTTGTCCATCTCGACGTCGAACGCTTCAACCTTGTTCGTGAAGTAGTTGAACGTCATAACGGCCGGGATTGCGACGACGAGACCGAAAGCGGTCGTAACCAGAGCTTCCGAGATACCGCCGGCGACTGCGCCGATACCCGAGGTCTTCTGGGTTGCGATCTGCTGGAAAGCGTTCAGAATTCCGATAACCGTGCCGAGCAGACCGATAAACGGTGCTGTCGAACCGATCGTTGCGAGGCCGCCAAGACCACGCTTCAGCTTGGAGTGGACGATCGCTTCCGAACGCTCGAGAGCTCGCTTGGACGATTCGATCTGCTCCTCGGTGATTGCGCCACCAGAACCGAAGCTGCGGAACTCCTGCAGGCCCGAGGTAACA
The DNA here is from genome assembly GCA_043783075.1 of Rhodanobacteraceae bacterium. GTDB lineage: Bacteria > Acidobacteriota > Terriglobia > Terriglobales > Acidobacteriaceae > Edaphobacter. The sequence continues at coordinate 1,190 of JAYVZU010000433.1, read as the reverse complement.
ACCTCAGCGAGGTGAGACTTTTTGGTGCGGTCAGCGACTTTGATCGCCTCATCCAGGTTGCCGTTCTTCAAAGCGCCGGCGACCTTGGGTGCAAACTCACGAGACTGCTTGCGGGCCGCCGAGAAGTAGAGAGCGCGATCGATAATTACAGCCAGCGACCAGATCGACATGATGAACAGAATGCCGACGATGACCTTCGGGATCCAGCTCATGTGTCCCCACATGTCGACCAGCGAGAACGAGTTTGCCGGCGGATCCTGAAATAGGGCGAGCGAGGACGAGAGGTGCGAGAGGACATGAGCGGAAGTTGCAATATTGGCGAGAATCACTGGAATCTTTCCTCCGGATTTTGAATCGTAAGTTGAACTCGGTGGATCTGGTCGAACAAATACTAGGTCGAGTCGTTCGCCAGATCCGCTTCACAGACTGAAATTGCGAAAAGTCGTTGGGTGAGCCGGCTGCTAGTTGCCGCCGAAGTTGAAGTTGACAGTGATCGTGGTATCGACCTCGGTTGGCTCGTTATTCAAAAGATACGGCTTGTAACGCCAGTGCTGCACTGCGTCCAGAGCGCTGGCGCGCAGCATATCAGGCCCGCTGATGACCTGCAGATTCTGAATGGTGCCATTCTTTCCGATAATCGCGTGCAACACAACTGCACCAGAGACGTGCGCTGCGCGAGCGATCGGGGGATAGACAGGCTGCGTCTTTTCGATGATCGTACCGGCCATCACACCGCCGGAGATACGTGCCGGACCAACCGGCTTCACCGGGGCAGCAGTCACCTTGGGAGCCGGCGCAGGGCCGAATCCACCCGGAATACCGCCCAGAACGCCATTTGCAGAGCCACCCGTCATGCCACCCATACCCACAACGCCAACCGACGGCGGAGGAGCGGAGTCTTCACGGATCATTTCAATCTTTTTGGGAATCTTCGTAGGTGCATGCAGGCCCTGGTCAATCTCCGACACATGGGGAATCTGCTTCACCACCACAGCCGGTGGCGGCGGTGGGGGTGGCGGCGGTGGCGGCGGCGGCGCGGTCAACATCGCAGAGTTCGTCAACGAAGGCAGAGCCTCCGGATAGAGCAACGGGATGATGATCATCGTGATAATGATTGCACCGTTCAGGGCAAACGTCAGGATCATCCACTTCTTGGAATTAGTCTTGAGCCGATTGCCGGAATCGATGAG
>JAYVZU010000432.1:0-11759 GCA_043783075.1 Rhodanobacteraceae bacterium | reverse complement strand
GGCTGGTGCGGTCGAGCGTCTCGTAGAGGGCGTCGAAGGTGTTGACCTCGGAGAAGGTCGGAATCATCATGGAGCGGAGCGAGTCGGCGATCTGATCCTTGTTGTTGGTGAAGTCGGTCAGGATATGCGTCCTCATGTCGAAGGTGATGACGGCGACGAAATCCTTTGGCTGCAGCGAGTGGTAGAAGCTGACCGACGTGTTGAACATGTCGCGGATGTAGTTGTAGTTGGTGGAGGCGAACTCCAACAGCATGACGGCGGTGATGGGCGTCTGGGTGATGCGGACGGACTGAACCTGCTGCTCGACACCATCTTCCAGAACGAGGAAGTTGCCGGGTCTAAGGCCGGGGACGAACTGATGGGTCTTATCCAGGATGACGTTCACGTCGAGCGAGACGATGGGGACGTCGACGCGGAGAGAGAAGGTCTGGCCGCCGGGATTCTTGACCTTAGGCTGCTCGGCGGCAGGGGGCGGAGGCTCGGGCGCATCGGCGGCCTTTTTCTTGATGATGAGGGGTCCAGAGTCGGTCTGGGGGCCTGCATCGCCGGCTGCTGGTGGTGCCGCAGGAGGCGTCGGAGTCTGGGCGAGTGCCGGGCGGACGGCGAGCGACGCGGCCAGTACTAGAGCCGGGAGGGCGAGGAGGGATTTTTGGGGAAAGGTCATCATGAAAACTGTACTCCGAAAATGCCAGCACCAGCCACAAAGGGTGTGGCTTGATTTATTCGTTAGACGACGATACCGGGCAAAAGTAGAGATATTGAGCTTTGGAGACGTTGGATGGGTATTGACCGAACGAATGTGATCGCGAGCAATTCACAGGTCTGACCGTGGTGCTGTTGTAGCATTTAGCTGTTGGGGTTGGCGAGCGTTGCGCCTCGGCATAAAGGGAAAAGACACGAGATGAGTGAGATTCATGGTTTAGCTGTACATGCGGCCGGTGCACATTTGTTGCCGTATAAATATGAGCCGGGCGAGTTGAAGGCAGACGAGGTTGAGGTAAAGATTTCGCACTGCGGAGTCTGCCACAGCGACGTTCACCTGATCGACAACGACTGGGGGATGAGCCGGTATCCGTTCATTCCGGGACACGAGATTGTGGGTGCGGTGACTGCTGTCGGGTCGTCGGTGGCGAACCTGACGGTGGGCCAGAGGGTTGGAGTCGGCTGGCAGGCGGACTCCTGCGGGGTGTGTGAGTGGTGCCACAAGGGCGAAGAGCATCTTTGCGCGAAGGCTCAGCCAACCTGCGTGGGACGTAACGGCGGATATGCCGATGCCGTCCGGGTGAACTCGCGGTTTGCGATTCCGGTTCCGGAAGCTCTGGAGAGCGAGAATGTGGCTCCGCTGCTTTGTGGTGGGATCACGGTCTATGCGCCGATCCGGAACCACGGGGTGCGGCCTGCGTCGCGGGTGGGGATTATCGGCATTGGCGGCCTGGGACATATTGGGCTGCAGTTTGCCAAGGCGTTTGGCGCTGAGGTTACTGCGTTTTCGACCTCGAAGACCAAAGAATCCGAGGCGCGGGCACTCGGCGCGGACCACTTCGTCAACACGCGGGAGTCCGGCGCGATGAAGAAGCTGGAAGGAAGCTTTGACTTTCTGCTGAGCACCGTCAATGCGGATCAGGATTGGGGTGGCTACGTTAGTGCGTTGCGGCCGAAGGGTTCGCTTTGCATTGTTGGCGTGCCTCCGTCGCCGATCGCTCTGCAGGCGTTTCCTCTGGTGGGTGGGCAGAAGTCGTTGGCCGGCAGCCCGACGGGAAGCCCGAGCGATATCGCCGAGATGCTGGATGTTGCGGCTCGGCATAGCGTGAAGGCGGTGACCGAGCGGTTCGCGATGGATAAGGCGAATGAGGCGGTTGCTAAGGTGAAAAAGAACCAGGTAAGGTATCGTGCTGTGCTGGCGAACTTGTAAAGCAAGGCGTTACGGGGACCAGATGGATTAAGAACTGGATAAGAGCGGGGCCTTCGGGCTTCGCTCTTTTTCTTTCTTGCAGACCTTCGGCGGTTAGACTCTAGGTGGATGCGGTTTGAATTCTTTATAGCGGCGCGGTATTTGCGGGCGAAGCGGCGGCAGGCGGTGATTGGCGTGATTACCGCCATCTCGGTTGCGGGCGTTGCGGCGGGTGTTGCGTCGTTGATTATTGCGCTGGCGATTACGAATGGGATGCGGCGGGATTTGCAGGACCGGCTGCTGGGGTCGACGGCGCATGTGTTGCTGATGCGCCAGGCAGGCGATGGCATGCGTGGGGATTGGCGGGCGCTGCTGACTCGGCTTGGTGGGTTGCCGCATGTGGTGGCGGCGGCTCCGGGGTTATATGAGCAGGTGCTGATCTCGCGGGGGCCGAGGAGTGGAGGCGCGCTGATCAAGGGGATTGTGCCGGCGGATGAGCGGCGGGTCAGCGATATTTTGCAGAGCGTGAAAGAGGGTACGAGCGTTCCGTTGGAGCCATTGGAATTCCAGGTCTTAGATGCGAGACCTGGGGCACCCGGATTTGTGGGTATTCCACCGATTGTGATTGGCAAGGATCTGGCGGATTCGTTGGGGGCTGCGGTTGGGGATACGGTGCTGGTGACGAGTCCGCAGGGTGATTTGACGCCGCTTGGGTTGGTGCCGCGGTATCAGCGGTGCCAGGTGGTGGGGATCTTTGCGTCGGGGTTCTATCAGTACGATTCGAGCTATGCGTTTATGCGGCTCGCGGATGCGCAGCGGTTGTTTTCGGAGCCGGACCTGGTGTCGGTGATGAGCTTCAAGGTGGACGACCTCTACAAGGCCGATGTGATTGGGCGGGAGATTGAGGCGGCTGCCGGGCCGGGGTATCAGGCGACGAACTGGATGGAGCAGAATCGTGAGCTGTTCAGGGCGCTGAAGCTGGAGCAGATCGTTACGTTCATCGTGCTGGCTCTGATTGTTTGCGTGGCGGCATTGAATATCCTGATCGCGCTGACCATGATGGTGATGGAGAAGACGAAGGATATCGCCGTAATGATGAGCTTTGGGGTGACGCAGGCGCAGGTGCGGCGGGTGTTTCTGCTGCAGGGACTGATGATCTCGGTGATCGGGACGGCGATTGGGCTGGTACTGGGTTACGGGGTGAGCTGGGCGGGCGGGCATTACCGGTTTATTCAGCTTGATCCTGCGGTTTATTCGATTGATTATCTGCCGTTTGCGCCGCGCTTTGTGGACGCGCTCATTGTGTCGGCGGTGAGTTTAGGGGTTAGTGCGCTGGCCACGTTGTATCCGAGTGGGAGTGCGGCGAAGGTGTTGCCGGCGGAGGCTTTGCGGTATGAGTAAACGAAGGCAACAGGCTGCGCGGATCGAGATGGAAACACGGATGATTGCGGTTGGATTTGGAGGATTATGTCGGAACCACGGTTAAAGTTTGGGGAGTTGGCGCCTGAGGGTCTGGCGCGAATGCGGGCGCTGGAGCACTATCTGAATGCGCAGGCTGGGCTGGAGGTGAATCTGCAGGAGTTTGTGCGGCTCCTGGCGTCGAAGCTGAATGGGTGCGAGTACTGCATCGAGCTGCATACGGCGGAGCTTCATCGGCATAACGAGACTGCCGAGCGGATTGCGGGGGTGGTGGATTGGCGTGGGTCGGAGCTTTATACGCAGCGGGAACGGGCGGCTTTGGCCTGGGCGGAGGCTGTGACGAATATTCAGGTAGGCCATGCGCCGGATGCTGTGTATGAGGAGTTGAAGGCGCACTTTACGGATGGGGAGATTGTGAATTTGACGCTTACTATTTCGAGCATCAATGCCTGGAATCGGATGGCGATTTCGTTGGGGGCACATTCGGGGCGGGGTTGAAGGAAGGCAAAAGCCGGTCTATGAGCTGTCAGTTTTTCAGCTATGAGCTTGAAACGGGCAAGGACAAGAGCGAAATACTGAGATTCTTCACTTCGCTCAGAATGACCTCGGGAGGGGATGTTGGCGATACGGGTTGAGGGGTTGCGGAAGGCTTATAGGGGTCAGGGGCTTGGGCATGGGGAGCTTGAGCTTTTTGCTGGGCTGAACTTTTCCGTGGCACAGGGGGAGATGGTCGCGATTGTGGGGCAGAGCGGCGCTGGGAAGAGTTCCCTGCTGCATTTGCTGGCGGCGCTGGATAAGCCTACGGCGGGTGAGGTTTGGGTGGGGGAGACGCGGTTGGGTGGGTTGTCGGGCAAGGGGGCTTCGGAGTTTCGGAATCGCGAGGTTGGGTATGTTTGGCAGTTCCACTACCTGATGCCGGAGTTTACGGCGGTCGAGAATGTGGCGATGCCGCTGCTGGCACGCGGGATCGCTCGGGCGGAGGCTATCTCAAAAGCTCAGCGGTGGTTGGGTGAGGTTGGGTTGGGGGATCGGGCGCTGCATCGGGCTGGAGAGTTGAGCGGCGGGGAGCAGCAGCGGGTGTCGCTGGCTCGGGCTGTGGTGACGGAGCCGAAGGTGTTGCTGGCGGATGAGCCGACGGGGGATCTGGATTCGAAGACGGCGGAGGCGGTGTTTGGTCTGATCCAGGGGCTGCATCGGGCGCATGGTTTGACGAGCGTGCTGGTGACGCACAATGTAGAGTTTGCGGGGAGATGTGATCGTATGATGACGTTGCGGGATGGGGTTTTGGTCTAGAGCGATGATCCTCGAGCTTTCAGCCGAACAGCTCTAAGCTGACAGCTCAAGGCAAGACGTTGAGGCGTTCTGTTGAGGATGTGGAGAAGGCTTTGGCGGTGTCGGCGATGTAGTCGAGCATGGCGGGGGTTAGGCCGGGGAAGACGCCGAGCCAGAAGACTTGATTCATGACGAAGTCGGTGTTTTTGAGGTCGCCGATGACGCGGTGCTTGATTCCTGCGTAAGCCGGTTGACGGAGAAGATTGCCGGCGAACATGAGGCGGGTGCTGATTTTTTTCGCGTCGAAGTGGCGGGTGAGTTCGTCGCGGGTGAATGGGGCGGATTCGCGGACGGCTATTGGGAAGCCAAACCAGCTGGGGTCGGAGTTAGGTGTGGCTTCGGGCAGGATGAGGAACTCTTCGAGCGGCTGCAAGGCGGCTTTGAGGTAGGCGAAGTTCTCTTTGCGGCGGGCGATGAAGTAGGGCAGTTTGGCGATTTGGGAGACGCCGAGGGCGGCCTGCATATCGGTGGATTTGAGGTTATAGCCGATGTGGGAGTAGGTGTATTTGTGGTCGTAGCCGCAGGGCAAAGTCCCGAGTTTCCAGTCGAAGCGCTTGCCGCATGTGTTGTCGACGCCGGGCTCGCACCAGCAGTCGCGGCCCCAGTCGCGCCAGCTATCGATGAGGACCTGGAGGGCCGGCTTGTCGGTGAGGACTGCCCCGCCCTCGCCCATGGTGATGTGGTGCGCGGGGTAGAAGCTGACCGTGGCGATGTCGCCGAAGGTGCCGACTTTCTGGCCGCGCCAAGTGCTGCCGAGGGCGTCGCAGCAGTCTTCTATGAGCCACAGGTTGTACTTTTCGCAGAAGGCGGTGATGGCGTCGAGATCGAAGACGTTGCCGAGGGTGTGGGCGATCATAACCGCCTTGACCTTGGGGCTGTAGGCGGCTTCGAGTTGGGTGACGTCGATCTCGTAGGTGGGCAGGGTGACGTCGAGGAAGACGGGGACTAGGCGGTTCTGGATGATCGGGTTGACGGTGGTTGGGAAGCCGGCGGCTACGGTAATGACCTCGTCGCCGGGCTTTAGCTGGCGGTCTTTGAGGGCCGGGGAGCAGAGCGCGGAGAGCGCGACCAGGTTCGCGGAGGAGCCAGAATTTACTAGCGACGCGGAACGGACGCCGAAGAATTTGGCTAGTTTCTTTTCGAACTCCTTAGCCCAGCGGCCGGTGGTGAACCATGCGTCGAGACCGGATTCGACTACGGCACAGATGTCGTCGGCGTCGATGACTTTGCCGGAGACCTGGACGCCTGAGGTTCCGGGGACGAACTCGCGGGCTGGGAAGGCCTCGGCGTGGTACTGGCGGGTAAGGTTTAGGATCTGCTGGCGGAGGTGCGCGGCTTTGTCCGAACTCATGGATTAAGGATACAGGCAATGGCGGTACGCAGAGTTCGCGAAGGAAAGACGCAAGGGTTCGCAGAGGGGGTTGTGGGTATGATGGAGGACAGCGAAGAAAAGGATGGGCTTGGATGAAGGCTGTGATACTGGCGGGGGGGCTGGGGACGCGGCTCTCGGAAGAGACGACGTTACGACCGAAGCCGATGGTGGAGATCGGCGGACGGCCCATTCTTTGGCATATTTTGAAGATCTATTCGCAGCACGGAATCAACGATTTCGTGGTCTGCTGCGGATATAAGGGGTATGTGATCAAGGAGTTCTTCGCGAACTACTTTCTGCATACTTCGGATGTGACGTTCGACATGCATACGAACCAGATGACGGTCCACAACTCGGTTGCCGAGCCGTGGAAGGTGACGCTGGTCGATACCGGCGAATCGAGCGGGACGGGTGGACGGTTGCGTCGAGTCAGGCAGTATCTGGATCCGGGCGAGACGTTTTGCATGACGTATGGGGATGGCGTCGCAGACGTGGATATTACGTCGTCGATTGCGTTCCACAAGGCTCACAACAAGGCTGTGACTTTGACCAGCGTGCAGCCTGTGGCTCGCTTTGGTGCGTTGGGGTTGAACAACACGCAGATTTACTCGTTTCAGGAGAAGCCCGCGGATGAGGGTGGCTGGATCAATGGCGGATTCTTTGTGCTGAATCCGGAGGCGATTGATGCAGTCACGGATGACTCGCAGATGTTTGAGCGGGAGCCGATTGAGGCTCTGGTAAAGCAGGGGCAGGTACATGCGTTCTTCCATCGTGGATTCTGGCAGGCGATGGATACGTTGCGGGATAAGCAGCATCTGGAAGAGCTTTGGTCGAAGGGGATGGCGCCTTGGAAGACTTGGTGACTTGGGCTGGGCGACGGGTATTTTTGACCGGTCATACCGGATTCAAGGGCGGGTGGCTGGCACTCTGGCTCTCGCATCTGGGTGCGGAGGTGCGGGGGTACGCGCTTGATCCCTATACGACTCCGAATCTGTTTGATGTGACGCGGCTTGGTGGGCGCGTGGACGATGTTCGCGGGGATATTCGCGATGCCGCGCACCTAGATGCGGCCATGCGGGATTTTTCGCCGGATGTGGTGTTCCATCTGGCTGCGCAGCCGTTGGTGCGGCTCTCGTATGCGGACCCGATGCTGACGTACGAGACGAATGTGATGGGTACGGCGCGGGTGTTGGATGCGGTGCGGCGGACGCCTTCGGTGCGGGCTGTAGTGTCGGTGACGACGGACAAGTGTTACGAGAATAAAGAGTGGGTGTGGGGATATCGGGAGACCGATCAATTGGGCGGATATGACCCATATTCGAGTTCGAAGGCCTGTGCGGAGATTGTGTCGGCGGCGTTCCGGCAGAGCTACTTCCCTGTCGAAAGAATTGGCGAGCATGGGGTTGGGATTGCGACCGCTCGGGCAGGCAATGTGATTGGCGGCGGGGACTGGTCTACCGATCGGCTGATTCCGGATTTGGTGCGCGGATTTGTGGCGGGCGAGCCGGTTCCGATTCGGCGGCCGGGCGCGATACGGCCCTGGCAGCATGTGTTGGAGCCACTGCACGGGTATATCCGGCTGGCTGAAAAACTACTGACGCGGGACGCGGGAAAGTATGCGACGGCATATAACTTTGGCCCCTTGGACGACGACACTCAGACGGTCGACTGGATTGTGAAGCGAATGGCTGCGACATGGGGCGATGGAGCGACGTGGTTTCTGGATGGCGAATCAGGCGTGCATGAGGCTGGGTATTTGAAGCTGGATGCGAGCCGGGCAAAAGCTGATTTGGGTTGGACACCGCGTTTGCGGCTGGCGGATGCATTGGATTGGCTTGTGGATTGGTATAAGTCGCAGGCGGCGGGGGCGGATATGCTGGCGTTTTCGTTAGAGCAGATCAAGGCGTATGAGGCGTTGGTTGATGGTCCCCACCTCAAACGATAAAGCTGTTTGAGATGGGGCACCCAAGAGGTCTCGGTCAGCACAAGAAGACACCTTCTTTCGGGGGACAGAGAGTTTGAGCTCTGGCCGATATAAAATCGTTTGGTGGAAACTCCTGAACTTAACCTGCGCCTCGAAACCCTCGCCTCCTCCTCCCCTGTTGTAGAAGCCGAATCGGCTGATGACATGGACTTTGCCGCGCTGCTGCGCGAGAACGATCTGGCACGCGCCAATGCGGTGGATCGCAGCGGTGGATCGAAGCAGATCGATGCCACGGTGGTCTCAGTGACTGCGGATTCGGTTTATCTCGACATTGGCTACAAGACTGAGGGCATTTTGCCGCTTAGCAACTTTGCTGCGCACGAGAAGGCGGTTGAGGCGGGCGATGTTTACAGGGTGACCGTCAAGGGCCGCAATACCGATGGCTACTATGATTTGTCGCGGCAGAAGACTGCGGTTCCGAAGGACTATTCGTCTCTGGAAGAGGCGTTTGAGAACAAGGGCACGGTTCTGGGGACTGTGACCGGGGTGGTCAAGGGCGGCATGACGGTTGATATTGGGATGCGGGCGTTTATGCCTTCATCGCGGACCGGCACGCGCGATGCTGCGGAGATGGAAAAGCTTGTTGGGCAGGAGATTCGAGTGCGGATTACGTCGCTCGATCTCGAAGGGGGCGATTCTGGACGGCCGGATGCCGTGGTGGATCGGCGCTCGGTTGTTGAGGAAGAAGCGAAGGCAAATGCGGATGAGCGCTTCAGCCAGTTGGCTGAGGGCCAGACGATTTCCGGGACGGTGCGTTCGCTGACCGACTTTGGCGCGTTCATTGATCTCGGCGGTGCGGATGCATTGCTGCATATCTCGGACATGGCTTGGAGCCGGGTTGCGAATCCGGCTGAAGTGGTGTCGGTTGGCGATGTGATCGAGGTGAAGGTTCTGAAGATTGACGCCGCAGATGCTGTCAAGCGCCGCATTGCTGTTGGTCTGAAGCAGTTACAGGCTCATCCGTGGGAGACGGTGCCGGAGCGCTTCCACCTGGGCGACAAGGTGACCGGAACCGTGACGCGGGATGCGGATTTTGGCGCGTTCGTAGAGCTTGCGCCGGGGATTGAAGGCCTGATTCACATCAGCGAGATGGCGTGGGGCAAGAAGGTTCGGAAGCCGTCGGACATTGTGAAGGTTGGCGATACAGTTGAAAGCATCATTCTGGGCATCGACCTCGACCAGAAACGCATTGCGCTGGGTCTGAAGCAGGCGCTGGGCGATCCGTGGGTTGAAGTGACGAAGACGGTTGTGCCGGGTTCGGTGATCGAAGGGCCCGTGTCGCGGATTACGCCGTTTGGGGCGTTTGTGACGATTGCGGAAGGAGTTGAAGGTCTGGTCCACATCTCGGAGATTACGGCGGAGCGGCGCTTGAATCATCCGTCCGACGTGCTGCGCGTGGGCGAGATTGTGAAGGCCCAGGTGCTGGAGATGGATCGCGAGAAGCGGCAGCTGAAGCTCTCGATCAAGCAGATGATCCCGACGGGGCTGGATGAGTTCATCGCGGAACACGCGGTGGGCGATACGGTTTCGGGGCGAATTATTGAGGTTGATGCGGCTGGGACGACGGCACGCGTGGAGTTGGGTGAAGGTATTGTGACAATTGCTGCTTTGCCTGTGGTTGCAGCTGTGGAAGCTACTCCGGTTGCTACGGGTGGTCCGGTGGATCTGTCGCAGCTTGGATCGCTGCTTTCTTCGAAGTGGAAGACAGATGTGTCGCCTAAGGGCACGGCTGTGAAGCCGGTTGCGAGCGCTGTGCCAACGACTGTTGCGGCGGGGCAGGTTCGGAGCTTCAAGATTACGGCTTTGGATGTGGATGCGAAGAAGGTTGGGCTGGAACTGGCTTGAATACGAATGTCTCGAGCTGTCAGCTTGAGAGCTTTAAGCTGACAGCTTTAACTGCGTTCATAGTGGAAGAGGAGTTCCTGTTCGCTGGGGACCGGTATGCCGTCTTTGGTGGCGGGCTTGAAGGTCCATGTCTGGATGGCGGCGAGGACGGTGTCGTCGATGCCCTGCCCCATGCTTAGGGCGACCTGCGTTTTGACGATGCGGCCCTGCTCGTCGATGACCACGTCGATGATGACGTCGCCACGTGAGCCGTGGGGGAGTTGATTCAGGTCTGGCCTGGGGTTGGGGAAGAAGGTGGCCAGAGCTACCGTTACATTGCCGGCTCCGCGAGCGTCTCCGCCCTGTGCTGCGGTGCTGTCTACGCTGGGGAGAGAGGCGATGGTCGGGGTGGCTTTGACGTGGGACTTAACCGCTTTGACCGGTGTGGGAACAGGTTTGGGTGCGCCGCCGGGTGAGTAGGTAAGGGAGAGATGAGTGCCGGCGGCCGTTCCGGGGTATCGGGTGGGTTCAACATGCAGCGGGCGGACGTAGAGCAGGGTCGCCAGAACGACGGCGTGGAGGGCTGCGGACGCGATCATCAGGCGACGTTGCGACTGCATAAGTCTATTGTGACCCATCGATGCCGTATTTGGTACTGAGAAAGGCTGCGAGCTTTGGCGGGAGGGTTGCGGCGATCTCCTGCCAGGTGAGTAGACGGAGCCGGGATTGGATTTGGTAGCTGCGGACAGCGCGGATGACCGCGTACCAGGCTTCGATGAGGTCGGGACGGCGGGCGTCGAGCATGACGCAGAAGCGAGATTGCTCGGCGTGGGCGGCGAGGACTCCGCGGATGAGCTGGTATGAGCGGACACCGCGTTTTGTGGTTTCGAGGGCGGCGCGGTCGAAGATTTGGTCAAAGTTTGGATAGCGTTCGATGAGGGGCAAAGGAGCGAACTGGAAATCGGCCTCGGTGAGTTTGGCTTCGACCAGCAGATTACCGAGGCGCATGTCGATTTCGGTGCGGTCGATAAGGCTGCGTTCGAGTTGGAGGTGGGGGTGGTAGCCGAAGTCGGGTTGGGTGCCGGGTTCGACGCCTAACAGCGTGGAGAGCTTCGGGGTCAGGACCTTGGGGTAGCAGAAGATATTCATGAGCAGAGCGTCGGAGCTGGTGGCGGAGTCCAGCTCGCACCATGAGCGGATCACTTCGTCTGGGCCGGTTCGGCGGGCTTGCCGCTTGGCTGTGTGGGGTTTGGTGAGGCGTGCGGCCCAGGCTGGGTTGGCCAGGATGCGACGGTAGGATGCGTCGATGAAGTTGCCGTGGGTTGTCGCGTTGGGGGTGAAGATGACGCTGGAACGGGTGAGTTCATGCGCGGCTCTGGATTCGATGGTGCGGGCGAGGGCTCTGGCGCTTAGGGATTGGCGTAGACCCGAGGCGCGGGACTTCACAGTGGCTGGGCTGGGTGGCTCGGGTTCTATTTCGCGGAGTTCTTCTTCGGACCACATGGTTGTGGCGCTCCCAAAACAAAGCGTAACTAGGATTAGTGGGGGAAGTGCGGGATAAGTACAGGCAAAGACGGAAGACTAAAACTATTCCCTTTCGCTTCACTCGTGGGTCAAAACGACGTTATTGTGAAGGTGGGTTGAACTGTTCTTATCCCGTCTTTCTTGTTTTGATCCTGGTTAAGCTTTGGTTCTTTTTACTCTTCGCGGAGGACTTCGAGCGGCTTCTGGCCGAGGATGCGGTGGCTGGCGATCCAGCCTGTTGCGACCGTTAGGAGGGCCGTCAGGAGAAGGCCGAAGATGTTCCAGTTCCACTGAATCTGGTTGGGGATGGTCAGGGCTCGGAGTAGCAGGCGGACGATGATGTTCGCGAAGAAGATGCCAACGAAGCCCGCGACCAGACCGAGGACGGCGAATTCGATGGAGAAGATGGTGGC
>JAYVZU010000431.1:0-3916 GCA_043783075.1 Rhodanobacteraceae bacterium | reverse complement strand
CACTACCAACTACTCATTACCAACTGTCCTTAGTACCGGTAGATATCCGCCTTGTACGGACCCTCAACCGGCACACCCAAATACTGCGCCTGCTTCGTCGAGAGCGTCGTCAGCTTCACGCCGATCTTCTCCAGGTGCAGCCGCGCAACTTCCTCATCGAGCTTCTTCGGCAGGATATAAATCCCAACCTTGTACTCGTCCTTCTTGGCCCAGAGGTAAAGCTGCGCAAGCGTCTGGTTCGAGAAGCTAGCCGACATCACAAAGCTAGGATGGCCCGTTGCACAACCAAGGTTCACAAGACGCCCTTCCGCCAGGATGAAGATTGAGTTGCCACTCTCAAACGTGTACTTATCCACCTGCGGCTTGATGTTCAGACGAGTCGCGCCCGAAGCATTCAGCGGTTCCATCTGGATCTCGTTATCGAAGTGCCCAATGTTGCACACGATCGCCTGATCCTTCATCAGCTTCATGTGCTCCAGCGTGATGATGTCCACGTTGCCCGTGCAGGTCACGTAGATATCGCCGCGACCCAGCGTCTCTTCGATGGTCGTCACTTCGTAGCCTTCAATCGCCGCCTGCAGCGCATTGATCGGATCGATCTCCGTCACAATCACGCGAGCGCCAAGCCCGCGCAACGAAGCCGCAGAACCCTTACCCACATCGCCAAAGCCGCAGACCACCGCGACCTTGCCAGCAACCATAACGTCGGTAGCCCGCTTGATGCCGTCAACAAGCGACTCACGGCAGCCGTACAGGTTGTCAAACTTCGACTTCGTCACCGAGTCATTCACGTTGATCGCCGGAACCAGCAGAGTATTCGTCTCCATCATCTTGTACAGGCGATGGACACCAGTCGTCGTCTCTTCCGAAACGCCGCGCCATTCCTTGGCAACGTCATGCCAACGCGTCGGATACTGTGCATGAACCTTCTTCATCAGGTTCTTGATAACATCTTCTTCCTGCGACCCCGACGGCGAATCAACCCACTTGTCGCCGTCCTCCATCTGGTAGCCCTTGTGGATCAGCAACGTCACATCGCCGCCGTCATCGATCACAAGCTGCGGTCCAAGCAATCCGCCATTACCGTCGGGGAAGCTGAGAGCCTCATTCGTGCACCACCAGAACTCCTCCAGCGTCTCGCCCTTCCAGGCAAAGACCGGGACGCCAGCCGCAGCAATCGCCGCCGCCGCATGGTCCTGTGTCGAGAAGATATTGCAGCTTGCCCAGCGAACGTCGGCTCCGAGATCAACCATCGTCTCGATCAGCACAGCTGTCTGGATCGTCATATGCAGCGATCCGGTGACGCGAACGCCGGCCAGCGGCTTGTTCACGGCATACCTCCGCCGAATCGACATCAAACCGGGCATCTCCTGCTCGGCGATCTCAATCTCCCTACGACCAAAATCCGCCAGCGAGATATCCGCTACCTTGTACTCCGTCGCAACCGATCCAACCACTGCTGTCGCCATCGAAAACCCCTCTAAAATCAGAATTTCTAACTTTCCAAGAATATCACCGCCACCCCCGCGCACAACGTGAAACGCCGTCTCATCGCGTCCATGACCCCCATATTCAACTGTGGTCAAAACGAAGACCACAGCCTCCCCGCCTTACTCTGCGCCCTTTGCGCAACCTCCCCGACCTCTGCGTTCTTCCTTCGCCTTTACCTTTACCCGTTCTCCCGAACGGAATCCCAAAAAGGGAACTAGTCGAATCCCTCGTTTTTTTTAGACAGGTTGCCAAGCACTGGCAGCCAACGGATGTGCCCATGCGAACCCTTAACCTGCTTGCCATAATTTTGGCTGCACTCACTTTTTGCAGCCCAGTTCACGCCTCCCCAATCCCGAACACTCTTCCCCAAACCCATCGGGACACAAGCGTCGTAAGTGCCACCCCTAATCCCGTATCCGATGCCAATGCGATCTTTCCCATCGCCTCCAATCGCCACATCGGCAACGAAGTCAACCTAAGCTTCCTGACCGGAACAGACATCATTCCGCAGTCTCTACGAGCCGGTCCAGCAACCCTGAACATCCTCAACAGCAACTCTGGAGTCTCCCCCGAACCGCCAGCCCTCCTCCTGCTCGGAACCGGAATTCTCGGCGTAGCCATCGTAGGCCGCAGGAAATTCCGCACCAGGTCCTAAGGAGCCATCGGCTTCAACTCCACAGTCTTCCCCGTCTTGGCCGACTGCCGCGCCGCATCCAGAATCTGCATCACGACCATATTTGTCGGCAACGAAGACAAGTCCTCCCCCGGCTTTACCAATCCCCGTAGCACCGCCGCCAAATACTCCAGCGAGTTCCGCCGGCCCTCCCCCAACGCCGGCGCAGTCATCGGCGACTCGACAGCATCGCCCTTGTACCGCACCCGCAGCTTATCCGCCTGCACCGTAATCGCGTACCCGCCAACCCCGTAGACCTCCATATCCTTGCGCGCGAAGCTCCAGTCCCACGACGGCATCAGCACCGCCTGGGTCTTCGGATATCGCACAATCACAGTCGCATCGTCATCCACCTTCGGATAGATCTCCGGCTTGTCCGTCTGCATCACCGCCGTCACGCTCAGCGGAGTCGCACCGTGCATCAGCACCGTCATCAAATCAGCCCCGTAGCAGCCAAAATCGAACAGCGCCCCCGCCCCATCCTGCACCGGATCGGTCAGCCACGGCAGCCACTCCGGCCCAACACCAATCTCCTTCGGCCCCTCGTGCCCATCGTGGACCACAACCTTGCGAATCTCGCCCAACTTCCCCTGCGCCACCTCCCGCAGAGCCTCGTCGTTGCTCGCATACCAGGTCGTCTCGTAGTTCACCAAAACCTGCACATGGTGCTCGCGCGACGCCGCCCGAATCGCCATCGCATCTTCCAGCGACGTCGCCAGCGGTTTCTCTACCATCGACGACACGCCATGCCGTGCCGCCTCTTCAATCACCCGGCGATGATCCTTGATCGTCGTATAAACCAGCACCGCATCCGGATGAACCGCATCCAGCATCCCACCCAGGTCTTTGTAAAACAGGCTCTGCTCCAGATGGTAGTGGTCCGCATACTGCTTCGAGAGGGCGACGTCCGGCTCCACAATCGCGACCAGCATGGCGTCATTGCTCTGTGGCAAAGCCCCCAGCAGCCCCTTCACATGCCCATGCACCAAACCGACAATCGCCACCCGCACCGGCTTCTGAGCCTGAATGAGCGGTGTTGCAAACAGAAATACTGCCACTATGACAACCAGAAGTCTCTTCAACATAGCTTCCGAGTCTACTCCACCGCGCCCAGCACCCGCGCAAACACATCCGCATCCACATTTCCGCCGCACAGCGTCACGCCAATCCGCTTCCCGCGCATCGCCTCCCTCTCCTGCAGCGCAGCCGCCATCGAAGCCGCCCCAGCGCCCTCTGCCACATTGTGCGTACAGGTAAACAGCGTCCGCATCGCCTCCGCGACTTCTTCCTCACTCACTGAAACCATCCGCTCCACGCCCGCAATCATCACATCCAGCGGCTCCTGCAGCGGCACCCGGCAAGCCAGACCATCCGCCAAAACGGTGGTCACGGCGTGCTCAATCCTTCGACCAGCCTCAAACGATAGCCGGTAAGCCGGCGCCCCGGTCGAAACCACACCCACTACCTTGGTCTTCAACCCCAGCGCATCCCGAGCCGCCACCATTGCGCACACACCGCTGCCCATCCCAACCGGAACATACACCGTATCCAACTCCGGCACACCCCGCAGAAACTCTAAACAATACGTCGCCACACCCAGCACAATCGGCGCGTTATAGCTCGGAACCATCATCAGCCCCCGCTCCACTCCCAGCGCCTGAGCAAATTCATACGCCGCCTGAAAGTCCTCGCCATGCTCAATCAGTTCGACGCCTAGCGCCCGCATCGCCGCATTCTTCTCGCGGCTATTCC
>JAYVZU010000430.1:0-3918 GCA_043783075.1 Rhodanobacteraceae bacterium | reverse complement strand
ATTGAGTCCGTAGAGTTCTGTAGAAGCTGTTGATGGCTGCGGTTGAGCGAGCCATCGCGGCGATTCCTTAGGATGTTGTTTACCAGGACGACATTCAGGAGGAGGACGATGCAGATGGCTCGCAAGGGACAGGGTATTGGGATTGTGGAGGGGTTGCAAGGCGGTTTTGGCGGGGAGGATTTTCTTCGCGAGCTGGTGCAGCGGACGGTGCAGCAGGTTTTGGAATCGGAGATGACGAGTTTTCTGGGCGCGGGGACGTACGAACGCAACGGGGAGCGGCGCGGTTGGCGCAACGGCTACAAGCCGCGGACGCTGAAGACG
The DNA here is from genome assembly GCA_043783075.1 of Rhodanobacteraceae bacterium. Lineage (GTDB taxonomy): Bacteria > Acidobacteriota > Terriglobia > Terriglobales > Acidobacteriaceae > Edaphobacter. The sequence goes on along the minus strand of JAYVZU010000430.1, from coordinate 3,597 downwards.
CGGGTTGGCACGCTCGATCTGATGGTTCCGAAGGACCGCGACGGTGAGTTCCAGACCGAGCTGTTCGAACGCTACCAGCGCAGCGAGAAGGCGCTGGTGCTGGCGATGCTGGAGATGTATCTGTGCGGTGTTTCGACGCGCAAGGTGAGCGCGATCACGGAGGCGTTGTGCGGTCTGGAGGTGTCGAAGAGCCAGGTTTCGGCGCTGACGGCGAAGCTGGACGAGGAGATCGCCGCGTGGCGGATGCGTCCGTTGACGCAGTCGTATCCGTATCTGGTGGTAGACGCACGGTATGAAAAGGTGCGTCAGGGCGGGGCGGTGGTGAGCCAGGGCGTGCTGGTGGTGTGCGGCATCGACGGGCGCGGCTTACGCGAGGTGCTGGGCTGCTGGGTGGCCGAGTCGGAGTCCGAGACCAGTTGGGGCGCGGTGTTCTCGCAACTGAAGGAACGCGGGTTGAAGGGGGTGCAGTATGTGGTGTCGGACGACCATGCCGGCATGGTGAAGGCGATCGGCAGGCACTTTCAAGGGGCGGTGTGGCAGCGGTGCCAGGTGCATTTCGTGCGCAACGCGCTGAGCTTGTGCGGCGTGCAACAGCGGCCGGCGGTACTCGCCCTGATGCGCTCGGTGACCGAGGCGCCGACGCGGGAGGCGGCCGTCGCGGCGCTGCGCACGGCCGTCGTGGAATTGCAGAAGAAGGCTCCGAAGACCGCGCTGTTGCTGGAAGAACGCGGCGAGGAGATCCTCGGCGTGTACGCGCTGCCGGAGCCGCACCGCAGGCGCATGCGGACGACCAACATGCTGGAGCGGCAGAACCAGGAGTTGAAACGCAGAACCCGGGTGGTGCGGATCTTCCCCAACGCAGCCTCCTGCCTGCGCCTCGTCTCGGCGCTGCTGATCGAGACCAGCCAGCAATGGATGGAACGAATCTACCTGAGCATGGAGGAGCTGGCCGCAGAACCAACCGCCGCACAAGCCACCTGAGGCGCCAACTCGCTCCGGGCTACGCCCTCCGCCAGCCGGCCCCTCAAACAACAAGAACAAGCAACAACTACCCTGAAGAAAAATAATCTACAGAACTATCTGGACTTGACCGAATTTGGAGAGAAGCGAGTGTTCATACTATCTGCGGGTTGGGGCCTGATTAGAGCGGATTTCCTTGTACCTTCTTACGACATAACCTTCAGCAAAAAAGCGAAGGCTGAGAGCCCTTGGACATATCGTGACAATAGGAAGGATCACTTCGAGGACTTTCAGCAACTTTCATCACGATCAACTGGTCCGATTGTGTTCCTAGGTGGCAAGGACTACATCAAACTGTTTCTCGCGCTTACCAAGCCGCTGGGTCGCCATTCAATAGTTTTCCAAAGGGCTTCACCAGAAAAGCGGGTATCCGAAGATCGGTCTGAAAATGGCCTCGAGTATCGCTCTTTTGTCACCCCGATTTTGACAAACTGGCACTATCAATGTGCGAAGGATATAGCTAATGGCTCAGTTTCAATCTGATCAAACTGACACCCTTGCGTCTCGCTGCGCTATGCTCCATGCGCTTGTCCGCGCGCTCCCGCGTCACCGTTTTCCAGTCTCCGATGACGGAATCCCCGCCAATGGGGTTTATTTCATCTTTGAGACGGGGGAGGCCGGACACGATTCAGATCGAATAGTTCGCATCGGTAGCCACACAGGCATCGGTAATCTAGGGGCTCGACTCCGAGAACACGTAACGCTCAATAAGAATCGCAGCATATTCCGCAAGCACATTGGCCGCGCCTTACTAAATCAAGCGCGAGACCCATACTTGAGAGTTTGGAACCTCGATTCGACCAGCAGAAAAGATAAAGATAAGAATAGTAGCCAAATAGATGTGCCTAAACAGGAGGAAGTTGAAGCGGCGGTTTTATCTGTAATTACCGGAACATTCACTGTGGTTGTTCTGGGTGCAACCGATCACATTAGGGCATGCGAAATTGAAAAACTTTGCATTGCGACTGTCGCCGGGTGTGATGTTTGCGGACCGTCGAAAGAATGGCTCGGGTCTCACTCAACAAACAGCAAGATAAGAGAGTCGGGCCTGTGGCAGGTCCAACATCTTCGCGGAAAGGGACTATCCGCCTCAGACCTCCGCCAGCTTGGATCGTTGATCTGACTGGATTGCACAGAGCACTTGTCAACTCCAAACAGCAAATACGGAGATTCTGGCTTCGCCAGAATGACGGCGAAATTTGTTTGCCACGGAGTCTTAACAAGATCGGCCCTGGCACGAACACTGAGGTTTAGTGGGGGTTTGCATGCAGTCGAGGCGGCAATTTGTTGCATCGGTGGCGGCGTTGGGCCTTTCTGGCTGCATGTCGCGGCGCGGTTCCGCTGGCGTGTTGGACTCGATCGATTCACTGATGCGGCGATTTGTGCGGGATGCCGGGGTGTCGGCGGGGCAGTTGGCGGTCTTGCGGGGTGGGGTTGGGATCTTCAGCCGGGTGTATGCCGATGCGCCGCCTACCGGGTATGGCGCGGTGACTCCGCAGACACTATTCCGTCTGGCTAGCTGCAGCAAGATGTTTACCTGCGCGGCGATCGATACGCTGCATCGACACGGCAAAATCGATCTGAATGCGCGGGTGTTTCCTCTGCTGGGGATTCATGCCCCGGCGTTGGCGGGGGACCGGCCAGACCCGCATATTGATGAGATCACCGTACAGCACCTGGTGGATCATGCCGGCGGGTGGAATGTTCACAAGCCCATCCAGATTCCCGGCGGGCCGTACATCGAGGCCGTCCACTGGGATCCGATGTTCCGGATGCGGCAGGTGGCGATCGACCTCGGCCTGGCGGTTCCGCCTACGAAGATGCAGCTGGCGCGTTATATGTACGGCAAGCCGCTACAGTTTGTGCCGGGCACGCAGGATTACAAGTCCACGCACGGGAACTCGTACTCCAACTTTGGGTATGTGCTGCTGGGCATGGTGGTGGAGGCATTGACCGGCGGTCGGTATATCGACTACGTGCGCGATGGCCTGGATGGCAAGGGCGCATGGCCGAGCGTTCTTGTCTCGCCGATGATGAGCGGCGAAAAGAACCCGCTCGAGGTCTGGTACGACGAGCCGGCGGTGGGTTTGAGTGCGCTGGAGCCACAGTCCAACATACAACTGCCGTTTACGCAGGGCGGCGGCGGTTTTATCACCGAGCTCGCCGATAGCGCAGCGGGCTTGATGACGAGCGCCGAGACACTAGCCCGGTTTGCCTCTCGGCATGCGGCGTTTGGGATGGGTGGCCGCGCCCCAGGATCGGAGCGCGACGGAAGTATGGCCGGAACGTATAGCGAGGTTATCTCCCGGCCCAACGGCGTCGATTGCGCGTTCGTCCTGAACAAGGTGGTGATTGAGGGTGAGGGCCGGACGATGGACGTCTTTGTGGGCTTGCTGAAGACGATGCTGGATGCGCTTTAGCTAGCGTTCCCACGGCAATGGAACCTTGACCCAGCCCATTCCAGCGGCCTTTGCACCCTCGATGCCGGGTTGCGCATCTTCAAAGACCAAACAGTCCTGGGGCGCAACGCCAAGGCGTTCGGCGGCCATCAGGAACGGCTCGGGGCTGGGCTTGCCA
>JAYVZU010000429.1:0-11835 GCA_043783075.1 Rhodanobacteraceae bacterium | reverse complement strand
CTACGATGAAGCCGGCACGCGGCATGTAGTTGTAGTTCTGCTTGTAGGGTGAGGTGTAGCCGGGGACGTGGGGCCCGAGGGGTGTCAGAGTGATCTGGGTTGGATCGAAGATGGCGGCCTGATCGTTTCCGAAGGTGGGCGTTCCGTTCCACTCGAAGCGGAAGCCGTACTCCAGCGTGACCCGGGAGGAAGCTTTGAAGGAGTCCATGATGAAGGCACCGGCAGAGTCGCCGAAGATGCGACTGGTAGTCGGCTGTGGCGTGATGCTGAACGAGGTGGCGTTGCCGATCTGGAAGTTGGCGATGGAGGTAAAGCCCACGGTGCCGGGATCGTCGGAGAAGTTAGCGTTCAGGAAGCGGCGGAACTCTCCGCCGACCTTCACGGCGTGCCTACCGTAGGTATAGGTGGCGGTGTCCGAGATGACGCCGAGCGTGTCGAAGCGACCGGAGGGGAATCCGCCAGGTCCGCCGATTGCGATGCCGGTGCCGGTGATGGTGGTGAAGGGGATGCCGCCGGTTGCCTTCACGTTGCCTGGATAGTTGTGGTAGCCGAGCGTTGCGGGATCAGAGGTGTAATTGTTGATGAACTCGACGTGGACGCGGTTGAAGCCGGCGCGGAACTCATTGACCAGGCGCTGTGTGAAGAGGTGCGTCTCGTTGATGGTGAGGATCTGGCGGATGGCGGGGCGGTGGTCGCCGAAGCCGGGCAGCGTGTTGCCCTGTGTGGTGGGCTCGGTGCGGATGTCGTGCTGGTTGGCGTAGAAGGCGTGCACGGTGTCTTTCGACGTGGGCAGGTAGAGGATGTCGATGGTGCCCTGATCGATATTGACCGGGCCGTTGATGGAGCCGGTGTAGAGGTTGGCGCCGACGTTGGCCGCAGGAATGAAGGCGAGCAACTGTTTCGAGATGGGGTCAGTCACACCTGCGATTTGAGCAGCGGTGAGGACAATCGTATTGACTGGCAGGCCCTGGTGCTGGCGGAGAGCCTCGTAGCTGGCGAAGAAGAATGCCTTGTCCTTCCAGATTGGGCCGCCGATGGCTCCACCAAAGTTGTTTCGCTTGAGCGCGATCTGCGCGGTGCCCTTGGGATTGAAGAAGTTGCGGGCGTCGAAGGAGTTGTTGCGGACGTAGTCGAAGACTTCGCCGTGGAACTTGCTGGCGCCGGAACGGGTGCTCACGTTGGTGATGGAGCCGGAGTTGCGACCGTACTCGGCCGAGGGCGAGGAGTTGTTGATCTTGACTTCGGAGGTGGTGTTGATTGAGGGCTGGAAGACGATCTGTGCGTTGGCGATGTCGTTGAGGTTAATGCCGTTGATCTGGAAGTTGACGGAGTCGTCGCGATTGCCGGCGGTGAGGAAGGAGAAGGCACCGATGCCGCGGCTGGGAGTGGTGAGGTTTCCGTTGGCCGGAGCTGTGACTCCGCCGGGGGTGAGGACGGTGAGATCGAGGAAGTGACGTCCGTTGAGCGGGATCTCCTGGACCTGGACTTTGTCGATCACCTGGCCGACGGTGACGGAGGCGGAGTCGATGACCGGCGCGCCGCCCTGAACCTCGATGGTTTCACCAGCCGAGGAGACGGCGAGCTTCATGTTGATGGTGACGTGCGCATCGAGATTGAGCGTGACCTTCTCCACCTTAAACGAGCTGAAACCCGCTGCAGAGGTCTCGATCTGATAGTCGCCGGGCTGGAGCGATGGCGCGACGTAGATTCCGGAGTTATCGGTGACGACGTTGCGGTCTCCACCGGTGGCGGTGGAGTGAATCTTGACCTGCGCGTTGGCGACGACGGCTCCGGTTGGGTCAGTGACGATACCGGTCAACGTGGCCGTGGACTGGGCTGACGCGCTGGCAGCGAACAGGCCGAGCGTGGCGAGCGTCACAACGAGAGACAGCAAGGTACGAAGCTTCACGAAAATCCTCCGAGGGGTAGGGGATCGGGACCGACACAAGTTTCTCCATGCGGAGATTCCCATTGTCGTTCAGTACCGATGCAAATTGAAAATTGTTGAATTCCTCATAATGTACAACAAGTTCCAAGTTGTGACACGGATTTCTTTCACTGAAATTTATTCGGTCAAACATCGTGACGTGGGCTGGAGCCGGATCGCGCACTAGATATCTCGCCGTCGGTAGGTGTAAGTAGTTGTATCCAGACGTTGTTGGGCCTAGGATGAGCGTGTCTACGCGCCCGCGAATGGGGATGCAGCCCTGCGATACGGGCCGAGCCTTAGGTCGGCTGGGTGACGGAGATGCCAGGCCAGTCGCATTTGAAAATCCCGGAGGGCAAAAAGCTTGATTCTTGAGCTGTCATCTCACAGGTGAAACCAACTGGCTCCAGAGGTTATAGGCGGAAATCTTGAATCCGATCGTACTGAAGAATCGGCTTTCTCACGGCAACGCGGAGGAGCAAAGTATCAAATGCGATTACCCTGACAGAGCTCCTGAGTTGGCTTGATCTCCAATCGACTCTGGACTAGCATCGCTCGCAAGCCTCGTTTCCGGTTGTGTTGGTCTTTGATTCTGATGGAGCGTTCGATGAACGGCACCTCTACCGCGTCATGTTTACTACGACTCATCACCCTTGGTTCGGTGCTCCTTACTGCCGCAGTCGGTGCGCCTGCGCAGGACGCTGACTCGCGCGGTGGGGCGAAGCCAACGGCCGCCGCCGCTGCAGCTAAAGCCCCGGGTCACTACTATGCGCTGGTGATCGGCATCAACGACTATCCAACCGGGTTGCCGAAGCTGAAGACTGCGGTGCATGACGCTGTCGCGGTGGATCAGGTACTGAGGGAACGATACGGCTTTATTACGACGCTGTTGACCGACGGGAAGGCGACACATGATGCGATCCTACAGGCTCTGATTGACTATCAGGGATCGGTGGATGAGAACGACAGCGTGCTGATTTACTATGCCGGGCATGGCTTTTCCGATGAGAAGGCGAACAAGGCGTACTGGCTTCCGGCCGATGCGAACTCCAGCCTGAGCGTTCACCACATCATCGCGGACGAACTGACGGAGGACCTGCGGAACCTGCGGGCGCGGCATGTGCTGGTGATCTCCGACAGCTGTTACTCGGGCGGGCTGTCGCGCGGGATTGAGTCGCCGGTACTGCCCAGCAAGGACCCAGCCTTTCTGTAGAAGATGATGGCCGCGCAATCGCGGCACCTGATGGCCAGCGGCGGTGAGGAACCAGTCGCAGATGGTGGGGTGGATGGTCATTCGGTCTTTGCAGGGGCGTTGCTGAAAGTTTTGAATGAGACCACCGATCCCATGTTTTCCGCGAGCTCTATCTTTTATGACCAGATCAAGCCTCTGGTGGAGGTAAACGCACTCCAGAGTCCGCAGTACTCGCCGATACGCAACGCGAATACGAAGCTGGAGTTGGGAGATTTCATCTTCAAGCTGAAGGGCGTGAGTGGGGTGCCGGTGGTGGCTGTTGCTGCAGCGGCAGCGGCTGGCCGTGCACCGACGCGTGGCGCGGATGGCGCACCCGCTCCGGTTGCACCGGTGGCGGCGGCAGCGACAATCGACGATATTTACAACCGGGGCGCGGCACTGTACTCGGAGGGCAAGAACGGGGAGGCGGAGCCGCATCTCGCGAAGGCGTGTACGGCGGGGGTCGCGAAGGCCTGTAGCGCGATAGGAAATATGTATGACAAGGCAGATGGTGTGGCGGAGGATCGCGCTCGCGCCGTTGGGTTCTACGAGCTGGCTTGCAATGGGGGCGAGGCGATTTCGTGCTCCAACCTTGGGTTTCTGTTCGATCACGGACTCGGTGTGGCGAAGGACCAGGCGCGAGCCTACACGTTGTTTGGGAAGGCCTGTGACGGTGGCTCCGCTATAGGGTGCAGAAATTTGGGTGTTGATTACGAGCAGGGTGTAAGCGTGAAGGCGGACCTGGCGCGCGCGGTGGCTCTGTACCGGAAGGCATGCACGGGTGGTTATTCGAGTGGGTGCACGGAGCTTGGGAGCATGTACTTCAACGGGATTGGCGCGACGAAGGATTTGAAGCTAGCCGCGAACCTGTACAAGAAGGCCTGTGACAATGACGATGCGCTGGGTTGCGACCTTCTGGGCCATATGTACGGGGCAGGAACAGGCGTCCAGGCGAATGCGGCGGATGCCCTCGCGCTGTATGACAAGGCGTGTACGCTGGACCCGGCGACAGGCTGCAACGACGTCGGCGCAGCGTACAGGGACGGGAGGGTAGTGGCCGCGGACAGCGCGAAAGCGTTTGCGCCTTTTGTAAAGGCATGTGACGGCGGAGACCCGCTGGGATGCACGAACCTGGGCAGGATGTACCACGATGGAATCGGTGTCGCCGTAAACATTCCCAAAGCGAATGAGTTTTACAAAAAGGGTTGTGACGGCAAATCTGGTGTGGCATGCATGAACTGGGCGGTGATGTACGACAACGGCGAAGGCGTGAAGGTGGATAAAGCGAGGGCCGCAAAGCTGTACGAAGCGGCATGTGATGCTGAGAACGAAGACGGATGTTTCAATGCCGGTTTGATGTACAAAAATGGCGAAGGAGTGACGGTAGACAAACGCAAGGCACAGGGTTTTTTTGAACGGGCATGCGATGGCGGAAATTCAGACGGATGCAACAACTCGGCATTGAGTTACTACAACGGTGATGGCGCAGCAAAGGATCTGAAACAGGCGCTGGCGGGTTGGACAAAAGCTTGTGACCAAAAGGCTGCGATAGCCTGCAGGAACCTGGGCGATTTGTATCGCGATGGAGAAGGCGTGGCCGTAGACAAACGCAAGGCCGCGGCCCTGTATAAACAGGCGTGCGACGGGAAGGATACAGCGGGGTGCGACGCGTTGAAGGCGTTGCGGCCATGATCGACGGGAAAGCATTGCGTACTTTCCGGCGTGCAGTTAGGATGACCACACCATGCAGCCGTGGTCTGGAATCTGTTGCGACCGGAGCGTTCGATGAGTGTCTTGCCCCCCGCGTCAACCGTGGTTCGATACATCGCGTTGATGTTGCTGCTTGTCGCCGGTTCCAGCGCGCAGGAGGCTGACTCGCGTGCGGCGGTTCGGCGGGCTACTCCGGCGGCGGCTGCAAAAGCCACGGGTCACTACTATGCGCTGGTGATCGGGATCGACGACTATCCGCCTGGCTTGAAGAAGCTGAAGACCGCAGTACACGACGCGGAGGAAGTCGCCCAGGTGTTGCAGGAGCGGTATGGGTTTACCGTGAAGTTGTTGAGGAATGAACAGGCGACGCGGTTGGCAATTCTGCAGGCGATGATTGACTACCAGGCCCTTGCGGACGAGAACGATAGCGTCCTGATCTACTACGCCGGCCACGGCTTCTCCGACGAGAGCGCGAACAAATCTTATTGGCTGCCCGTCGACGCAAACTCCAGCCTGAGCCCTAACCGCATCATCGCGGACGACCTGACGCAGGATATTCGGGCGATGCGCGCCAAACATGTGCTGGTGATCTCCGATAGCTGCTACTCGGGCGGGCTATCGCGCGGAGTGGATACCCCGGTTTTGCCGAGTAAAGACCTTGGTTTCCTGCGCAAGATGATGGGCCAGCAGTCCCGGCACCTGATGGCGAGCGGCGGGGAAGAACCAGTAGCGGATAGCGGACCGGGTGGCCACTCGGTGTTTGCAGCGGCACTGTTGAAGTCGCTGAATGAGGCGGATGGCCCGATGTTTTCGGCAAGCTCGATCTTTTACGATTCGGTGATGCCGCTGGTTGCAGTGAGCGCGGCGCAGATTCCGCAATACGCGCCGATTCGCAACTCGAGCAGCAGGATGGAGTTGGGCGATTTCATCTTTACGGTGAAGGGTGCGAGTGTGGCGGCAGGTTCGAGACCAGCGAACACCAATTCATCGGGCGGGACTCGCGGGGCTGGTGACGAGGACCCGTATGACCGCGCTGCTGCTCTGAATGAGGACAAGCAATACGGCGAGGCGGCTCCTCTGTTTGAGAAGTCGTGCGGGCTGGGCAATGTTCGGAGCTGCAACGCGATTGGCTATATGTACTTCAACGGAAGAGGCGTCAGCAAGGACCAGGCTAAAGCTTTCGGCTTCTACCAGACGGCATGCGCCGCTAACAATCCAAGCGGCTGCACGAACCTTGGATTCATGTATGCCACCGGAGCTATCGTCGAGAAGGATCCGACGAAAGCCGCGCCCCTGTATCAAAAGGGTTGCGACGCCGGGAGCGCGGCGGGATGCCGGAATCTCGGATCATTGTATGAGTCCGGTCGCGGCTTTGCGGTCGACAAGCGCAAGGCTGTTGCGCTGTATAGCAGGGCTTGTGTTGGAGGGAGCATCGTTGGATGCAGTGATCTGGGCGATATGTATCAGGACGGCACGGGGATTGGCGTGGATAAACGCAAGGCAGCGGACCTGTACCTGAAGGCTTGCGATGGAGGTTACGGGCAGGGGTGTACGAACCTCGGCGATATGTTCCAGGACGGCGTGGGTGTCTCTGAAAGTCCTGGGAAGGCTGCAGAGTTTTACGGTAGGGGTTGCGCGATCGGAGATGCCGACGGCTGCAAAAACCTGGGCGAGATGTACCTGGATGGCGACGGTATTGAGGCGAGCAGCACGAAGGCTGCCGAATTTTATCGGAAGGCGTGCGACCTGAAGGATGCGGAGAGCTGCCAGGCGCTGAAGACGCTCAAGCGCTAGGCGGCGGCGTGGGAGCCAGCGGATTGTCGTGCCGGATTCCGCTGCGGAGACCCGCAACGATTTGCGTTTGGAAGTCGGCGGCTGCGCCGGGATTGTTGGGCAGGAAGAGCGTATTGGTGCCGCCGCGTGTCCCGATATCGCGCAGGGTGTCGAAATACTGGGTGAGGAGCACGAGGGCCATGACGTCTTCGCTGGTGGCTCCGGGGACGCCCTGCTGAAAGTGCTCTATGGACGCCGAGAGGCCGTCGATGATGGCCTGGCGCTCGGCTGCGATTCCCTTGCCTTGCAGAGCCTTCGATTCAGCTTCGGCCTCGGCCTGCTTTACCTTGAGGATTTTTTCCGCTTCTCCGCGAGCCATTGCTGCGACCTGCGCACGCTGCGCGGCGTTGATGTCGTTCATCGCCATCTTTACCTTGGCGTCGGGAATGATGTCGGTAACGAGCGCGGTGAGGATGTTGAAGCCGAAGTTGGACATGGTTGCGTCCAGCTCGACCTTTACCGCGATGGAGATGCCACTCATCTGGTCGAAGGTCTCATCCAGCGTGAGCTTGGGGACGTGGCCGAGGATGGAGTTGAAGACGAAGCTTTCGATCTGCTTCTGAGGGCTGGAGAGTTTGTAGAAGGCGTCGAAGATTTTGTCGTCGAGCACCTGAAACTGCACACTGACGGGGATCTGGACGAAGACGTTGTCCTTGGTCTTGGTCTCGACGGAGAACTGCGCCTGCTTGACCTGGAGGTCGACGATGAAGGCCTGCTCGGCGAAGGGGATGAGGACCTGCAGGCCTGGCCGCACGATGCGGTTGAACTTGCCGAACCGCTCGACTACCCCGGCGGATGCAGTGCGGACGGTGAAGAGGGTCTTGAGGACCGTCACCAGGATAAAGATCGCCAAGAATGCAAGAACCACCAGAACCAGACCGCCAACTTCCATGATGTGAATCTCCCTGCGCGTGTATGTGCCGCAAGGATACAGTACTCGCCGCGGCCGTGTGCGATCCACATGTTAGAGGCCTAACATTGAGGCATGGCCACGCATTTCTCTGAAGCGGCAGTGAAGTTTCTGCGCGGAATCGCCCGGAACAATGACCGCGAATGGTTTGAGCCGCGCAAGCCAGTTTACGAGGTGGAGTTGAAGGCGCCGATGCTGGCACTGATCGGCGAGATCAACGAAGCGCTGCACGACTTTGCGCCCGAGTATGTTCGACCGCCGCAGAAGTCGCTGATGAGGATCTATCGCGACGTGCGGTTTAGGAAGGATAAGAAGCCCTACAAGACCAACATCGCTGCGTGGTGGGCGCGGGCCGGGCTGGAGAAGACCTCTGGCGGTGGCTTCTACTTCGAGATGACGGCGACGGAGATCTGCATTGCGGCCGGATGCTACATGCCGCAGAAGGATCAATTGTTGGCGATCCGTCGCATGCTGCTGGAGCGGCATGAAGAGTATCGCGCGATTATGGGTTCGAAGAAGCTGCTTGCGGCTCTGACTCCGTTCGATGGCTTGAAGATGACGCGTGGACCAAAAGGGTTCCCCGCAGAACATCCTGGATTGGACCTGATTATGCAGAGGCAATGGGGTGTATCGTCGAGATTGCCGGTAGATTTGGCTTTGAAGTCTGGCCTGTTGCAGGAGATTGTGAAGCGCTTCAAGCTGGCTGCACCGTTGGTTTCTCTGCTGAATGATCCTTTGGTGGAACGTCCGAAGAAGCCCATGTTTTAGAGGCAGAGATATGGTTTTTCGGTCAAGAATACCCAAATCCGGATAAAAACGGGAGAAAACCGATAAAAACCTGTGGAAACCCGGTAAAAACCGTTGACAAACGGCTCCTAACAGCCGAATGTTGAATGCGGAACGTTTCTCAAACCCGCATGGATACAGGCTTTTTGCCGATGTCGGCCAGCGGGACCGGTGATTCAGACCAGCTTCCAATTGCTTCCCCCGGAAGCACTAATTTGACTTGAAACAAGGAGCATCACCATGGCAAAAGGCATGACCAAGACCGCACTCGTAAAGCTTCTGGCAGAGAAGATGGAACTCACCAACAAGCAGACCGCTGCTTTCCTCGAACTGCTCGCTGAGACGGCAGTGAAGGAGACGAAGAAGAACGGTGAGTTCACGATCCCTGGCATCGGCAAGCTGGTTAAGGCAGAGCGCAAGGCTCGTCTCGGCCGCAACCCCCAGACCGGCGAGACCATCAAGATCAAGGCGAAGACCGTCGTCAAGTTCCGCGTCGCGAAGGTCGCGAAGGACACGATCGCCCCAGTGAAGAAGTAATTCAACCCGTTTTACAGCCCCCTGAGGGCACGGTCGGAGCGCAGAGAGGCGCTCCGACCATTTTTCTTTTGCGACAGTAGAGCGAATTGCGTGGTGTTGTCCTGGCGCCAGAAGAACAACTACGGAGATTCTGGCTTTGCCAGAATGACGGCGGTTGCTGGTTTGACGTTATGTCAACGGAAAATTGCCCTAAGGCGTGCGGGGTTCGAACGCCCGGGCCACAATTGATACGCCAAGCGAAACGATCACACACTTCATCAGCAGGCCCGAGTCGTAACTCCAGCCGGCAACCAGGAATGATCCAGCTACGCTCACCATGTAGATTTCGCCGAGAAGAGCCTGGGGCCAGCGTGGCTTCAAGCCAGAGCCCGCGATTCGCGGACGCAGTGTGGGCAGAACACGTGGAACAAGGGCGCAATATGCGGTGTAGGGCGCGCCGAGCTTCTCGGTGAGAAACGCCTCCTCTGCCAGAATCAGGCGGGCCTGCACCAAGACAATCATCACGATGACAAAGACCGCTCCGCTGGCGGGCATCAGGAACGCGAGAGCCAGCGTGTGGAGCACTGTTCCGACGTACAGCGGGTTTCGGAAGTGGCGGAACGGGCCATCCTGCAGGATTCCAGTTGTTGGCACAGCCTCCGCAGTATGCATGGAGCCGGACTGCACGATATTTGCGCCGAGATAGGCCGAACCCCAGGTCCGGAGCCAGGCCCCGAGGGTTGCGAGGACGATCGCGATTACCAGCAGAACGTTGAAGGCCGCCGCTATGCTTCCGGCGCCTAGCCGGGAGAGTTGGACCGCGAGTAGACCCCAGAGATGCGCGTTTGGTCCGGTCGGGTCGAGGTGCAGCGCGTAGTTCCAGGGGACTGCGAACCCCAGGGCGTAGATGATGCCGTGCAGAAAGAATCGGAAACGATACTCGAACGATGAAACTTTGAACATACATCCATCATAGGGCTGGACGCGGGAATGGCGCTTTATTTGTAATTGATATGGTTACAAATAGCTAGAGCAAATTTTTTGTTGATATGCCGCTGCCCGAAAGACAAATACGGGGATTCTGGCTTCGCCAGAATGACGGCTGTGGTTGGTTTGACTTTATAGCAACAGGGAAATTGCTGTTAGTCGCTGATTTGCGCGTTTAGCGCCGTGAGGAGAGAATCGAAGTCCTCGAGGCCGGAGTACTCGATGATGACGCGGCCCTTGCCCTTCTTGTCCTCAATTTTGACGCGGAGGCCGAGGGCGCGCTGCAGCCGATCCTGGGCTTCGTGTACGTTGGGATCCTGCGGTGGCTCAGTTTTCTGTTCCTTTGCCGCCTTCAATTCCGGATTCATCAGGCCGTGGATGTAGGTTTCGGTCTGGCGGACGGACATGGAGAGCGCCATCACCTTTTGAGCGGCGGCAGTGATCTGCACTGGCGATTGCAGGCCAAGGAGGGTGCGGGCATGGCCGAACGACAGCTCGCCGGCCTCGACCTTTTGCTGGATGCTCTCGGGTAGACGAAGGAGGCGCAGAAAATTGGCGACCGAGGCGCGCTCTTTGCCGGTCCGCAGAGCCATTTGCTCCTGCGTCATCTTGAAGTCGTTGGAGAGGCGCTGGTATGCGCGGGCCTGCTCCATGGGGTTCAGATCGGCGCGCTGCAGGTTCTCGACGATGGTCATCTCCATCGCCAGTTCGTCCGAGACCTGCCGGACGACAGCTGGAATCGTAGACTTCCCTGCTTCTTTTGAGGCCAGCAGACGACGTTCGCCGTTGATGAGTTGGAATCTGCCGCCAGCCAGGGGGCGGACGATGATGGGCTGCACAACTCCTGTCGCTGCAATACTCTGGGCGAGTTCGGTCAACTTTGCGGGGTCGAAGGTGGTGCGAGTCTGGAAGGGGTTGCGCTCGATCAATTCCAGCAGGATTTCGAGGGGCTTGCCGGTCGACTCCACTGGAGCTGCTGCGGGTGGGGGCGTTGCGGGGCGGGACGGCAGCAGGGCTTCGAGGCCACGGCCGAGGGCGCGGCGCTTTGGGTCGAACTTGGGTTCAATGGGTGGCATCTTGGATGGACCTTCTTTTGGGAGATTCTTGGTTTTAGACTGCCGGGGCCGGAATGATGTGGTTTCGCTCCAGGATTTCGCGCCCAAGCTCGGCGTAGGCTTCGGCTCCGCGGGATCTGGGGTCGTACAGGACTACTGGCAGGCCGTGGCTTGGGGCCTCGGCTAACCGGATGTTGCGCGGAATTGTGGTTCTCAGCAGCTTTTCGCCGAAGAATTCGCGAAGATTTTGGGTAACTTGCTGGCTGAGATTGGTACGGTCGTCGTACATGGTGAGCAGAACGCCTTCGAGACCGAGATCGGGATTGAACGCCTGCGCGACGCGGTCGAGTGTGCCGATGAGTTCGGAAATGCCTTCGAGGGCGAAGTATTCGGCCTGCAGCGGAACGAGGAGGCCGTCGGCGGCTACGAGCGCGTTGAGCGTCAGGAGATCGAGCGCTGGGGGACAATCCAGCAGGATGAAGTTGTATTGGCGACGAATGGGTTCGATCGCTTCGCGCAGGCGAAACTCTCGGCGCTCCATGGTGACCAGCTCCAGGGTTGCACCGATGAGGTTTTTGCTTCCTGGCACGAGTGAAAGTGTCGGGATATCTGTTTCGAGTGTCGCTTCGGCGATGGTGGTGGGGCCGAGGAGAATGTCGTAGATGGAGAGGCGTTGGACTTCTTCGGGCTTTTGGCGTCGAAAGCCGAGGCCTCCGGTGGTATTGGCCTGGGGATCGCAGTCGATGAGGAGGATTTTGCAGCCGAGCAGGGCGAGTGACGCCGCAAGGTTGATTGCGGTGGTCGTCTTACCTACTCCGCCCTTCTGGTTGACGATGGCGAGTACTTTAGCGGGAGAGTTCAAGTGTGCGGGGGGTTCTAT
>JAYVZU010000428.1:0-3939 GCA_043783075.1 Rhodanobacteraceae bacterium | reverse complement strand
CACCTGCTCAGGTTGGTACTTCTTGCCTCGTCCCATAGGCTCTCCTTGTCCAGTGTCTCTCTTCTCCACTGGCACATTTCAAGCCGGGCAACCCAATTCAATTCTCTTTGGATTAGCCAGACGCAGTCTGGCCAATGTGGGCATGCAGCAAAGATTTTTCAGACAGTGTCTAGAAAATTGGCGGCATGATGAAAATACCAGACACTGTCTGGTGTTTTGTGCAGTTCACATCAGCAACCCACATGATTAGGATGCGACCTCGGCTGAGACGCATTTGACGAGATCGGAGGCACGGAACCGCCAGAGTTTGCCAAGCTGGTAGCCTCTGACTTCACCTCTTCGCGCCATGCGTTGAAGGGTCTTGGGATGAATCCTAAGAAGTGCTGCGGCTTCTTCTGTGTCGATCAGCGGCTCTACCCCCTGATCGAACGTAACCGTCGGCCCTGGTGGGCGGTTTCTTTGTGATATCCATGGCGAACACTCCTCAATCTTGACGAGTCGGCCAATCACCGTGCGATCACCGCATATCCAGATTGTATGCAATTCCTCAACGTGTCCAATTGTTCCTCTTTATCGGGTGATAAATGAGAGTTATCCCTTCCAAGCGAAGAGTGGCCTTGCATCGCGTTCTCGAACAGCCATAGCGTCGGCTTATGCTGACGATTCGGGCAATGACGGGTGGTGCGGGCTATGCACAGAGGCATCTGGAGCATAGCGACTACTTCGATCAGAATCGAACGGTGCAGGGTGAGTGGCATGGTCGGGGAGCGGAGCTGCTTGTCCTGAATGGCACGGTCACTCATGAGCAGTTCGAAGCTGTCCGTGAGGGGCTGCATCCTGAAACGGGCGAGTTCCTGCGTCCTCGGCACAGCGCGGATCGGCTCGGCACAGACGGAGATGTCGAAAGCAAGGCTCGTTCCCTCTACGATCTGACCTTCTCGGCTCCGAAGTCCGTCTCGGTGCAAGCTCTGGTTGGTGGTGATGAGCGCTTATTGGAAGCGCACCGTCAAGCTGTTGGCGTGGCTTTGCAGGAAGCGGAGCGGTTTGCGGGCGCAAGGGTGCGGCTGGATGGGGAAAATAGTAATCGGCAGACGGGCAATCTCGTTGTTGCCTCCTCCATCCAAACCTTCCGTCAGTCTCCCGACCAGGGCTTCGCAAAGCTACAGGAGATGGGTGCGGTGCGCGAGGTGCCATATCTGGAACGAGCGCAGGCTGTGGCGGAGGTCTATCGAGAGATGACTGCGGAACCGGGTCGCAAGGTGCTTGTCGTCGCGCCAACGCATGAAGAGATCGGGAGAGTGACAGAGGCGATCCGTGAGGACTTGAAACAGAAATCTGTTTTGGGTGTGGGCGAGACACTGCAACGGCACATTCCTTTGCAGTGGACTGAGGCACAGAAGAAAGACATCTCCAACTATCAGCCCGATCAGGTGCTGGTCTTTCACCGTGCCTCGCATGGCATCGAAAAGTATGAGGTGCTGACTGTTTCGGGCGTGTCTGGTTCCGGCATCACGGCGAAGAACGAACGCGGCGAGGACAAGTCGGTGAGTTTGACTCAGGCAAGGTCATTCTCGGTGCATGAACGCCAGCCTATCGAGGTCGCCGCTGGGGACAAGTTGCTGCTCATGGGCAATCGCAGAGAGCCGGAGTTCCGCGCTACGAATGGAGAGTTGACCACGGTGCGCAGCGTGGAGCGGGGCATCATCGGTCTGGAAGACGGTCGGAGTGTGCCGGCGAACAATCGGGAGTTTACGCATGGCTACGCCGTCACGGCTCATCGCAGTCAAGGCAAGACGGTCGATACGGTCATCATCTCCGCCGATGTGATGAAGCAGGAACTGTTCTATGCCTCTGCATCCCGTGGCCGTGAGGGAATCGCAATCATCACCTCGGATGTGGATCGCCTGGGTGAGTCGCTGGACGTTTCGATGGCCCGTCCATCGGCGATAGAACTGGCAAAGGAGATTTCGCAGGCAAAGCTGTCGCCAGAGCATGGCGTTGAGACGATGCCAAAGCAGTCAATCGAGCAGCCCGCACACATCCGTGAGAGCGGCTTGGGACAGGGCATGGAGCTGGGGCTGTGACGGCCAGTCTTCCAGTTGTTGGGTCGGGTTTGTTGCAACCGGCGCTCGAACCGGCACTTACAACGCTTGAAATATCCGCAAACGTATATTTATCAGTATGTTGCGCTTGCAGGCGAACCGGCGGAAGGTATCTCAATGACAACATAACATAAGCGGCACTGTTTTACCGTTTACGAGATAAAATCATCATAAGAGGTATGAATATACCGCTATGGTCGATATATCCTTCAGCACGCCACTTGAGCTTCAGGTCATACTCGGCGAGCAGATGCAGAGCTTGCGCCTGTCGAAGAATGTGAATCAGCGTGGCACGGCTGACAAGGCTGGAATCTCTGAAAAGGCACTCCGAAACTTAGAGGCGGGACGAGGTTCTACTGTCGAAACGCTGTTGCGCGTTCTCAAGGCATTGGACTCTCTCGACGGGATAAAGATGCTTGCACCTGAAGCAACGGTCAGTCCTCTTGCGCTCCTTCGTCATGCCAAAGTGAGACGGCGTGTTCGGCAATCGCGAAAGGCAACTCAATGAAACCGATTCAAGCAATCGAGGTGCTCGTCTGGGGAAAACAGGTCGGGGCAGTCGCGCCTGATTTGCAACTCGGATGTTATGCCTTTCAATACAGCTCCGCTTGGAAGCGAGCTGGGGTGGAATTGGCTCCGCTCACCGTGGCGCTTGAAGATCAGCGTCCGGTTTTCGTCTTCCCGAATCTCCCTCAAGCGACGTTTCACGGACTGCCAGCAATGCTCGCGGACGCCCTGCCAGATGACTTCGGCAACGCGCTCATCAATGCCTGGATGGCTCTGCATGGCGTTGAAAAAAGTTCTATCACTATGCTGGATCGTTTGGCCTACATGGGTAAGCGTGGCATGGGTGCGCTGGAGTTTCGACCAGCGCGTGGCTCACGCAATGAGAGCGCTGCACCAATCGCGATGAAGTCACTGGTGGATGAAGCCCGCAAGCTGGTACACGGGAAGCTCGCCGTGGGCCGTGAGGCGGAGGCGGCACTCGCGAACATCATCAAAGTAGGAACGTCGGCAGGAGGAGCGCGCGCTAAAGCTGTAATCGCCTGGAATCCAGCGACTGATGAAGCTCGCAGCGGGCAGTTTGAGGTCGCACCGGGTTTCGAGCACTGGCTTCTCAAATTCGACGGCGTAGGCAAGGACTTGGAACTGGGAACGGGTGCCGATTATGGACGGATTGAATTCGCGTACTCGCTGATGGCGGGTGCCGCTGGCATTGAAATGTCTCCATGTCGACTGCTTGAGGAGAACAACCGTGCCCACTTTATGACGAAGCGCTTCGACCGGGATGTGGTCGAGGGCGAGACACGGAAGCATCATCTTCAGACGCTCTGTGCGATGAACCATCTCGATTTCAGGCAGCGTGGAACGAATGCTTACGCTCAGCTATTCATGACGATTGCAAAGCTGGGCCTTGGTGATGATGCTCTCAGTCAAGCCTTCCTCCGCATGGCGTTCAATGTCATGGCGCGGAACTGTGACGACCATACAAAAAACTTCAGCTTTCGCCTCAAACAAAATAGCGAGTGGGAGCTCGCTCCCGCCTATGACGTGACCCATGCCTACAATCCGGCGGGTGAATGGACGTATCAGCATTTGATGAGCGTCAACGGAAAGTTCAGCGAGATCACCCGCAATGATCTGCTGGAGGAAGCGAATCGCTTTGGTGTGCGCCGTCCTCAAGACTTGCTCTCCAATGTACGAAATGCGCTGGCGAACTGGGGTGAGTTCGCACGGATGGCAGACCTTGGAGAGTCATCTTCCGACCGGGTAGCGTTGGATTTTCGGCTACTCTAAATCCCTTAGTCGGAAGCATAACTCCGCAAGAAGTCTTGCT
>JAYVZU010000427.1:0-3962 GCA_043783075.1 Rhodanobacteraceae bacterium | reverse complement strand
TGCGCATCTCCTCCTCGATGTTGATGGAGAGCATATTGAGCGCGCCACGGCCCTGGACGGTGTTTGGGCCGTCGGGGGGGGACCCTGCAGGAGGCGGGTTGTTGGATGCTGCGTCCTGGGGGTTGGAATCGGCGGAGTTTTCGGGGTCGGGTGGGAAGAGATCGTCAGGCATCACCCTCTATTATAGCGGTTTGGCGGGGTGGAAAGGGGCTGGAATCGGGTGGTGCGGAACGTGCAAAAGGGTGCCCGTGGAGGGCACCCTTTTGCGGTTGGAGAGGCGGGTTGGCTAGAACTGGAACTTAGCCCACAGGACAATCTGGCGACCAACCGACGCGCTGCGAGCGAGAGACTGCTCGTCAAAGCTGGTGGGACCAGTGCCGTAGTCCAGAAGGTTTGTGTCGAGGTAGGCTCCCCGATCGTTGTGGTTGCCTACGTTCTGGACTTCCATACGCAGGAAGAACAGGCCGCGTTCCAGGTGCAGCAGGCCAGTGCCGAAGCCTTTCTGGATGGAAACGTCGTTCCGGGTGTTACCGGGGTTGGAGTAGGAATTACGTCTGAGCTCCAGCTTGGTGAACTTTCCGGAGGTGTTGTCGGGAATCAGGAAGTGGACCTGGGACACTGACACCGGAGTGACTGCGTTGGTAGCGTTGTTAGCTACGAGATCGTAGTAGACACCAGGTGTTCCTCCGACGAAGCTGCCATCGATACCGACCGTCTCGAACGGTGCCGATGGATTCCCGAGGAGCGGACGATCATTGAAGGACGACCCGTCGCCATTGTTGTCTAGACCGCCGAAGTTGAATGTGCCGTAGGCGCCGCTTTGGAACTGCTCGATGCCGGAGATGGTGAAGTTGCGGGTCAACGCGCCGAGCACCGTATCGGTGACCTTGTTTGCCGCGTGGAAGCCTTTGGGAGTTAAGGTGTAGGAGACTGAGGCGAAATGACGGTGATCGAAGGCAGACGGGCCGTATTCCTGCGATTTGCCGACCGGCCCGAGGATCGATGGGGAGGAGGTTCCGGAGTCGCCGAGACCAAAGATCTCCGAACCGTTGTCCAGATCCTTGCTGTAGGTGTAAGTTGCGCGGAGAGCAAAGTATGAACCAAAGCGGCGGGACAATTCGGTCTGTAAACCGTTGTAGTTGGATGAAGCTGAGTTGTCACGGACGGTGATGGCTCCGCGGAGTGGACTGAGGCGAGCACCGGTCAGACCGTTGAACGGGTTGAGGGTGGTATTGGCGAAGAGGTCGTAAGCGCGAACGCCAACGTAGCGCACGGCGAGTACGGCACCCTTGACATCCTGCTCGATGCCGAAGTTGTACTGGTAGCTGATGGGGTTCTTGAGATTGCTGGCTACACCAACCTGACTTGCGTTGAGGTTGAGCGTTGGGGTAAAGCCAGCAAGGGTGGTGGTCGCATTAGCGATTCCAACGCCTGTGGTGACGGTCAACGTACCTGCGGTTGAGTTGGGGGCAGTGGAAGCGGCGTTGGTGACGAAATTCGAGAAGTAGCTGTCGTAGAAGATACCGAAACCACCACGAATGACCGTTTTGCCGGAGCCGAAGAAACCGCCGTAGCTGGGGGCGTAGGCAAATCCGATGCGCGGCGAGAAGTTGTTTTTGTCGTTTTTGACCTTAGTGATGGTTGTGAGGGGCTGGTAGGGATTGGCCAGATCGATGCCCGGGTAGGTTACCGAGTTCTCTGGGTTTCCGGTGTAGTCGTAGCGCATGCCCAGGTTGATCGTAAGGTTTGAAGAGAGCTTGATGTCGTCCTGGGCGAAGAAACCGCTACGCCATACGTGTGGATCGACGCGGCGGGGTCCGATGGTCTTGGTAATGCTTCCGCTGGCTCCGGTCTGGTTGGCAAGGAAGTTCTGCAGAGCACTGAATGCGCTTCCTCTGCCGAAGTTAATGGTTCCGGCGTTTACCCCGAGCGTATCCTTTTCCAGCTGGTGGCCGATATCAAACCCGGCGCGGATGGATTGGCGATGGTGGGTATACGAGAAGGTGTCCTGGATCTGATAGAGGTCTTCTGCGCGGCCCTGGGGAAAGGTTGCGGTGTTGGGACCGAGAGCCGGATATCCCGTGACGTTGATACGGGCCAGCGAATAGGCGGGGTTAGCCAGTGTGGAGGCCAGCGGCGCGAACGCGAAGTTGATGCGCGTTTCGCTGCCACGGAGTTCGTTGAGGATATTTGCGGTGAAGATGTGGGTCCAGCTACCGGCACCTAGTTCAGACGTGCCACCCTGGTAGGTATCGAGTCCGAGGGCTCCGCCGGCTGCGTTGGCGAAGAAGTCTGGGGAGAGCGATGCGCGGTCGTGCAGGTAGCGATAGTAGAAGGTGTCTTTGGAAGACGGCTTGTAGTCGACGCGGAAACCCCACTGGGTGTCGGGCTGCAGCAAGGCTGTAGCTGGACGCTGGAAGAGTGCTTCTTCGACGAAGCAGTTTCCGCCCGAGACGCTTACTAAGGGGCAGCCGGCCTGTGGTCCAATGTTGATCTTGCTGGTGGGCTGGCTGGCGACCAGGGCATAGCTGGTGAGGTAGGCATTGTTGGTGGTGTACTGCTTCAGCAGAGCGACCTGAGCGACCGCAGTCGGGGCGGTGAGAGCACTTAAAGTCGCTACACCAGCTGCATCCGGGAGAGTGGTGGTTCCAATCTGCTCTGTTCCATAGAGACGCTGAAACTGAGTGCCACCGTAGGCGAAGAGCTTGTTTTTGAAGATGAATCCGCCAGCGGTTGCGCCGATGGTGTGGCTGCTCTGGCGCGGATTCACTGAGCCTGTTCCACGCAGAAAGTTGGGGAGGGCGTTGAGGCCGTTGCTGGTGTAGCGATCGTATGCCGAACCGTGATAGGTGTTTGAACCCGACTTGGTGACCAGGTTGAAGACTCCGCCGCTGGAGCGACCATATTCCGCCGATGCGACGCTTGTGAGCACGGTGAGAGCTTCGTAGAGGTCTCCGATGTTTGGCTGGAAGGCCTGTCCGCCGATGCCGATGTCGTTGATTTCCTGGCTATCGAGGAGGAAGTTATTGGAACGGGGACGCGCACCGTCGACCTGGACGTTGAAACCATTGCTGAGCTGATTGTCGCTCGTAACCGGCTGTACACCAGGAATGGTGGTGGCGAGTTCGATGGGGTTCAGGCTAAAGACGGGTAGTTTGGATATTTCGCTGGACGAAAGGGTGCCGGCGAGTTGGCCGTTCTCGGTGTTGATGGAGAGCGGATCGGCCTCAACCGTTACGACGTCGTTGCGTGATCCTACAGCGAGCGTGACGTTGTAGGAGGTGACGACGGAGGGCGAAACGATGACGTGCTCGGCGCGGCCGGTGGAGAAGCCGTCGCGTGAGACTGAGATGGAGTAGGGTTCGGGGCTTAATGCCTCGGCGCGATATGTGCCATCGGAACCTGTGGTGATGTTGCGGAGTTCGCCTGTCTGCTCGCCTTTGATGGTGACGGTAGCGTTCGGGACTGCGGCTCCGGTTGAGTCTTTGGCGACCCCGGTAAGAATTCCCTTGCTGGTTTGAGCGGCTGCAATACCTGCTGAGGTGAGGGCGACAACAACTAATGCCAGTGCAAAGCGAAATCTGAGAGTCACAATAGCCTCCGAAATTCATGCAGCATTTATCTGAGAGCAATCGAATGACCAAAAAGTGGTATGGGGCTAACTTCTCTAAATTGTGGATATTGGGGGCTGTTTGGGAGGTTAAGGGCCTAATTCGCTAGATTGACGGGCAGTTGGATATATTATTTTTTGTATTATTGTGCAGAGGTACGGAGTACTGATTCGGCAGTACGGTGATGCTGGTGGGGGATGGGCCGGGTAGGAGACGATTTTTATCGAATATTTTCGGGTTGACGGGACGGACCCGGGATCGACACGGTATCTTGGGGCCGGAGGATTTTTCGCATGGGATTTCTAGATGGATTGGAATCGATGGCTTCGTCGGCGATGGCGCAGAGCGATA
>JAYVZU010000426.1:0-3965 GCA_043783075.1 Rhodanobacteraceae bacterium | reverse complement strand
TGCGTCATACATTCAAGCTCGTCTGCGCCCTCCTGCTCGCCGCCGCCATCTCAACCCTGGGCTGCCATGCTCAGGTTCCGCCTGCTGGCGCTCTTTCGCCGGACATGTCGCGCCGCGTCGAGTTACTGATCCGCAGCCGCACCAAGATTCCGCCGGACTACCGCATCACGGTCGGTCCGCGCCTGCCGTCGGACGTACCGGGATTCGACAAGATTGAAATCCTAGTGTTGGCCGAGGGTCAGCCGTCGCGACCCATCAACTTCCTGCTCTCGACCGACGGCAAGACGCTGGCGCAGTTCAACAAATACGACATCAGCAAGGATCCACGGACGATCATCTCCGGTGCCGGAAGACCCGCGCGCGGTGGCGCAGAAGACGCACCCGTAGAGATCGTCGTGTTCGATGACCTGGAGTGCCCGTTCTGCGCGAAGATGCATGCGCAGCTCTTCCCTGCCCTGCTCGATCGCTACGGCAAGAACGTTCGAATTGAGTACAAGGACTATCCCCTCTCGCAGCACCCGTGGGCGATGCGCGCGGCCATCGATTCAAATTGTCTGGGCGATAAGACTTCAACCGGCTTCTGGAACATGGTGGACTTCATCCACGCCCATGCGGCTGACTTCGGAGGCGCGGACCACAACCTCGAAAAAGCGAATCAGATGCTCGACGCACTGGCTCTGGACGAGGCTCGCAAGAACAATGTGAAGCTGGACGAGGTAGATGCCTGCATCAAGAAGCAGGATCAGACACCGATCAAAGCTTCGATGAAGGTGGGCGACGAGCTGGGCGTGGAAGCGACTCCGGTTCTGTTCATCAACGGCGAAAAGCTGGAGGGCGCCTACCCGCTGGTGGATGTCTTCCGCATGGTCGACGAAGCACTGGTTGCGGTGGGCAAGACACCTCCGGCACCGTACATTGCCCCAGCAGCAAAGCCGGCCAACTAGGTGCAAGATCTGCCAGACGCACGCAGAGCTGCGTTGCTACGCGAACGTCAGAGCCAGTTGCGAGGATTACTCTGGCTGGCGTTGGCCGCGCTGATTTTTATTCTCCTCCGGGCTCGGCCATTACACCTGTTTCACCCGGGCTGGTGGCGGCTCTAGCATCCCGGCCTGCCACCAAAATGCGAGTTCGCTCTTCCCTCTTCCCTGTCTTTATGCTCCCTCTCATCGTCATCTTCGGCGCTACGGCCTCCGGCAAGACGGCGCTCTCGCTGAAGCTGGCGCAGCGCTTTGGCTGCGAGATTCTGTCGTGCGACTCGGTTGCCGTGTACAAGCGGATGGAGCTGGGTACCGCGAAGCCAAGCCTCGCTGAAAGGTCGCTGGTGCGGCATCATCTGCTGGACCTTTACGATCCCAATGAAGCCTGCACTGCCGGAGACTATGCGCGGCATGGACGAACTGTCTTGGCGGAGTTGGCTGAACGGAAGACTCTACCGGTCATCGCAGGCGGGACCGGGCTGTATCTGCGTGCGTTGCTGGATGGACTGTTTCCAGCCCCTCCGCGAGATGAGGCTCTGCGCGAACTACTGCGGGCGCGCGCGGCGAAGCGTGGAGCGGAGCATCTCCACCGGACACTGGCGCGATTCGACGCCGCGGCAGCGGACCTGATCCACGCAAACGATATTTCGAAGGTGGTCCGGGCGATTGAGATCTCACTCGCAGCGCGGCGACCCATGACTGAGCAGTGGGAGGCGGGGCGCGATGCACTGTCCGGCTACTCCGTTCTGCGGTTGGGGCTGGCACCAGATCGCGAGGAACTGTATGCGCGCATCAGTCTGCGGGCATCGGCGATGTTTCGCAATGGCCTGGTGGAAGAGACACGCGAGTTGATTCGAGACTTCGGCGCGGACTGCCGTCCGTTTACGTCGTTGGGATATTCGCAGGCTGCCGCCGTGCTGGATGGCTCGATGACCGAAGCCGAGGCGATTGCGGCGGCGCAGCAGGGGCATCGCAACTACGCCAAGCGGCAGACCACATGGTTCCGCCGCGAAGCCGAGCTGCATTCTGTGCAGTGGCTTCGCGGCGCAGGCGATTCAGATGCGGTGGTTGCCGCGGCGATCGCAAAGGTGGAAGAACATCTGGCAGCTACTGGGGCTGGACGACAAGATCATCCGCCAGCTTGAAGTTCACGACAGATTCGGCCGGGATGACGATATCTTTGTTGCCAGTCAAGCCGCCGACTGCGGTGCCAGCACCGCCGCCAACCAGACCGCCGACGAGGAGTCCGACGCCGCCCGACGCCAGACCGCCGATCAACATCCCGGCTCCAGCGCCGCCACCAATCATGGCTGCAGAGCGCTTGCCCTTACCCTTTTTCGTTTGAATGTTGTCCGATGTGTCCAGCGCGTAGCGTTGGCCGTTGAGGCTCATCGAGACGAGGCGCAACTCCAGAATTGAGCTGCCCTTGAAGTGGCCGCGCTTGTGTGAGGCATCGATCACGCCATCGACCGGGGTTCCTGCAGGAATCGCGACGCTGTTGCCAGCCATGATGGGGCGGACAACTTCTCCGGTAAAGCGATCACCGGCGTGAGCCTGCTTGACGCTGATGCGCTGATTTACGCGAATGGAAAGCTGGGTTCCCGCCGGTATGTGGACATCGACTGGCCTAATGATGGGCGAGTTAGGTACTGAGGAGTTGCCGGTTGGCGCTGCGACACCAGTCGAACCCGCAACCGGCTGCGCAGGCAAGTTGGGATTTGAGGTCGTGCTGGTGGTCCTGGTGACCGTCACCTGCTGCGTAGTCTGGCCCGGGATGGGCGGTTGGACGATGGTCGTGACGGTGTTGCCTTCCTTATCCGTCGCGACGACCTGCTGTGCGGTGCCGGTGGTCGCGGCCTGCTGCTTGGCCTGCGCGACCGCTTGCTCGTTGGCTTTCTCCTGCGCGCTCTGGCACCCGGCAAAAAACAGGGTAGCGGTTATGACGGCGACCTTCAATGGGTTGAGTGTGTTCGTGACGTTGCTCATGGATAGTGTGATGCGGCAAACACACATTTCGGCAACCTGAAGGCGAAAGGTTTACGATTTAGTTCATGTTCACGTCCCCAACGACCCGCCCGCAACTGGCCCACCTTACCGCCCAGATCGACGAACTGAGAGCCAAAGGTACGTTCTTCAAACTGCGCGAGTTAGACGATGTCCAGGCACCGGTCTGCACCTACGACGGGCAGAAGGTCATCAACCTGGCGAGCAATAACTACCTAGGCCTGTGCAACCACCCAAAGCTGGAAGAAGCGGCGATTCGCGCCATCAAGGAGCATGGTGTAGGGTCCGGCGCGGTGCGAACCATCGCCGGGACCATGCGCATCCACATGGAACTAGAGCAGAAAATCGCACGGTTCAAGAACGTCGAGGCGTGTGTGGTCTTTCAGTCCGGGTTCACGGCCAACGCCGGAACCGTCGGATCGATCCTGGGCAAGGAAGACTTCATCCTGTCGGACGAGCTGAACCATGCCTCGATCATCGACGGGGCGCGTCTGTCACGCGCAACAATCAAGGTCTTCCGTCACAAAGATGTTGCGCATTGCGAAGAATTGCTGCAGGAGGTCGCCAACGAACCCGGCAAGAAGCTGGTAATCACAGACGGAGTCTTCTCCATGGACGGCGACATCGGCCCGGTCGGCGAGTTAGCCGCGCTGTGCGAGAAGTACGGCGCGATCATGATGGTCGACGACGCCCATGCCAGCGGAGTTCTGGGCCGCAACGGGCGCGGCTCGGTCGATCACTTCGGCGTCCACGGCAAGGTCGACGTGCAGGTCGGCACACTCTCAAAGGCCATTGGCGCACTGGGCGGATACGTGTGCGGCAGCCGTGATCTGATCGACTTCCTCTACCACCGCGCCCGGCCGTTCCTGTTCTCGACCTCGCATCCTCCGTCGGTTGCCGCGACCTGTATTGCGGCGTTCGACATTCTGGAAAATGAGCCGCAGCGCATCGACCGGCTTTGGGCGAACACGAAGTACTTCAAGG
>JAYVZU010000425.1:0-3972 GCA_043783075.1 Rhodanobacteraceae bacterium | reverse complement strand
TGTGCCGATAGGTGTTATACGCCGAATCCGACTGCAAATCCGACTGATAAATCGTCCCGCGCCAACGGTTTTCCAGCAGTGCCGCGTAGATCACTGAGGGGTCCGTCGCCAGCGTCATGCCCGTCGCCAGTCGGTTCTCAAATACCCCCGCCACCACGGGCCGCTCCGCATCCACCCGAACCTCCTTCTCCACCAGTGACGCCATCGTTACTACTCTGGCAATGTCATACAGGCTTCGGTCTCCGATCGCCTCCGCCGGAGCCAGCAGCCCCTCCTTCACGGCCACCGCCCGGAACCGCTTGACCATCGCCGCCACCATCTGGTCCGGCGTGGAGTGACGGCTGAACCGATAAGTATCGGGAAAGAGAAACCCCTCCAGCGACTCCGGATGGGGGCTCAGGTCTGAAATTAGACTAATGTCCCTGCGTTCCGCCGCCAGAAAATCCTGCGCCGTCCCCAAACCGGCCTTCTGCGCAGCCTCTGCGATATCGAAGATGTTGTATCCCGGCGGCACCGACAGCGCGACGGTAAACACATCGCCCTTCGCGATCCGCCCATAGACCTTGCCCACAGTCGCCGGATGATCGAACCTGTACTCCCCTGCCCGCAGCGTCCCACCCTCGTATCGCCGCCAAAACTCAAACGCAAACCGGCTGCGGATCACGCCTGCCGTCTCCAGCCGAGCTGCAATCCCCGCCGTACCGGTTCCGGTCGGAATATCTACGAACGTCTCCAAAGTCGGCCCAAACGGGGTCATCACCACATACGCCGCAGCACCCACCGCCAGCAGCAACACCACCACGAACAGGAGAAACTTCTTCATCACTTGGCCCCTAAAAAGATTTTACCCACCCGAGCAAGACAAGGCGGAACTAGGATCAGAAGGACTAAGAACGCGATCAGAACGAACAACTGCATTGTCTTAATAAATGCACTCGCACCTGTCTCTTTTGCCTGTACTTATTCCGCCTTTATCCCTCTGATCCTGGTTACGCCTTGCTCTCCCTCGGGGCCGCGACGAACTCGACCCCATTCACCGCATCGGCGACACCGGCCTTTGCTATAACAAGTCCATGCCTCCGCACAGGATCAACCTCCGTATCGCCGCAATCTTGCTTCTGTTGACCCCGTTCGCCAGAGCGCAAACGACCCACGCGCGCCCTGCCGCTCCCAAGCCTACGGCAATCGAACCAACGGGCCCCACGATCGTCATCGACACCTCGATGGGCCGCCTGACCTGCCGCCTCTACGCCACCCAATCCCCTGAGCTGACCGCCAACTTCATCGGCCTGGCGACTGGCTCGCAAGACTGGAAAGACCCCGCCACCGGCGAACTCCAGCACGGCAAACCCTTCTATGACGGCACCGGCCTCTTCGGCCAAACCGACGCCGTCGGCGGTGGCGACCGCATCGGTTTAAGCCGCGGCACCGCCGGCGACCCTCTCCCCACGCTCAAGCCAAACGGCCTCACCTTCGACCGCCCCGGCCGACTCGCCATGTCTGTCATCCAGGGCCAGCTCAGCCGTTCCATGTTCTTCGTCA
This sequence comes from Rhodanobacteraceae bacterium, assembly GCA_043783075.1. Taxonomy (GTDB): domain Bacteria; phylum Acidobacteriota; class Terriglobia; order Terriglobales; family Acidobacteriaceae; genus Edaphobacter. The sequence continues at coordinate 2,430 of JAYVZU010000425.1, read as the reverse complement.
CCCAACACGCCGACGCCGAGATCGACAAGGCAAACCGCGGCATCATCTTCGGCCAGTGCGACAACGCCTCCGCCGACCGCGTCGCCGAGATGTCGCACGCTCTGCTCTCGGTCGACAACCACCCCGCCAAACCCATCTCCATCAATAAGATAGCCGTCCTCCAGCCCGGCGAGCCCCTGCCCCCGATCGCCGCCGATGTCCCCTCCGCGAGTGTCCTGCCGCAGCCCTTACCGTTCCCCGGCCTCGATCCGATGGCCCCCGAACCCACCGGCCCAACCGCGCTCATCGAGACCACCGCCGGCCGCATCTCCTGCAAACTCTTCGAGAAAGAAGCTCCCGTCGCCACCAAAACCTTCATCGGCCTGGCCGAAGGAACCCACGACTGGACCCACCCCGACACCCGTGTCCTGATGCACGGCAAACCGTTCTACAACGGTCTGCTGCTCAACCGCGTCATCCCCGACTTCATGATCCAGAACCAAAACTACCCCGGCGGCTCGAACGGCGGCGACATCGGCATCAAGTACAGCATCGAGATCGTCCCCGGCCTGAACTTCGACCGGCCCGGTCGTCTCGCCATGGCCAACAACGGCCCCGACTCCAACAACAGTTCCTTCTTCATCACCGAAGCGCCCCGCCACGGCGGTCTTGACGACCACTTCACCATCTTCGGCCAGTGCGACGACGCCTCCCAAAAGATCGTCGCCGCCATCGCCCGCTTACCCCGGGACGCCCACAATCGCCCCGTCACTCCAGTAGTCATTCGCCGGGTGACGATCTCAAAGCAGCCCTAACCCGGTTGGAAGTCATCCCGCAGGCGCAGCTGATCGCAGCCACTGCTCCATCTGCTCATGCCCCACCAATCCGGCCTGCTGAAACACCGTCTTCCCGCCGGAGAGCACCACAAAGTTCGGAATCCCGCGAACCTGGAACCGCGCTGAAAGCTGCGGATTGGCCTCGGTATCGACCTTCAGAACCAGCGCCTTGCCAGCCATATCGCTCGCCGTCCGCGCAACCTCCGGAGCGGCGGTCCGACACGGCCCACACCAGCTCGCCCAGAAGTCCACCAGAACCGGAACCGTGGCTTTCTGAACGATCTCGTCGAACAGCGCGGCATCCACTGCTAACGGCTCTGCAAGCGGCGGCAGCGGCTCCTTACAGGCTCCGCAACGGCCAGTTTCGCTCAGGTTCTTTGCGCCAATGCGATTCTTCTGCTGGCAATGACTACAGGTGCGGATAACAGGCATCGGAAACCTCTCTCCAATAAGATGCCTCTTGACCACGTAAGGAACAGCGACGTCACTTCGGCTTCGCAATCAGCCCGGACTCCGTCGTCGTTACGGCGTCCGGATGCGCCGCAATACCACTCGGCTTGTACTCATAGGTATCGTTCGTCTCCGCCCGCAGCGCCACCAGTCTGGCCTTCAGAGTCGCCGTAAGCTCCTCATACCCAGCCTTCCCGTACAGATTGTTCATCTCCTCCGAATCAGTCTTCAGATCGTAAAGTTCAAACTCCTGCGGCTCGATAAAGAAATGGATCAGCTTGTACCGATCCGTTCGGACGCCCCGGCAGGGCCGCACATTCTCAAACCCTGGATACTCGTAGTACTCATACAGCCAGTCCTTGCGCCACGCGACGTTCGCCTTGCCTTCCGCCAGCGCCAACATGCTCTTGCCCTGTATCTCCGCCGGAACCGGCAGACCCGCAAGCTCGAGCAGCGTCGGTGCCAGGTCGACGTTCAAGACCATCGAATCCGACTTCAACCCAGCCTTGATCCGACCCGGGCAGCTCACCATCATCGGAACCCGAATCGACGGCTCGTACATCAGTCGCTTGTCGTATAAGTGATGCTCGCCAAGAAAGAAGCCGTGGTCGGAACTCAACACCACCGCCGTGTCTTTGACCAGGTTCTTCTTCTCCAGCGCCTGCCAAACCGCGCCCATGTTGCGGTCGTTATCCTCGACGCCGACGTAATGGTCCTTCACCAACTCCTCCAGCGATCGCGGATCGTCGCTGTAAACCTCGGAGTAGCCAATCTTGTCGTCGGCATCGGCCACCGCGCGCGGCTTGCCCGGATAATTCTTCAGGTTCTCGTCGAAGCTGGCCGGCTTCGGAATCGCAACGCCATTCAGGTCGTTGACCAGATCCTTCGGCCGGAAGAACGGCGCGTGCGGCGCATAGAACCACAGGAAGATGCAGAACGGCTTGTCCCGCTCCTGCTCAATCCACTCGACCGCCTTGCGCGTCAGCAGCGTGTCCACATACTCCCCGGCATACAGCTTCGACGGCCCATACTTGCCGCGAATCCCCTCCGTAATATGCGGCCGGTAGTAGTCCGCCTGCCCGACGAACCCGAAGTAGTAGTCCCAGTAGTGCTCCATCAGCGCGCCGGTTACATGGGACTTACCCAGAAACGCCGTCTCATACCC
>JAYVZU010000424.1:0-3973 GCA_043783075.1 Rhodanobacteraceae bacterium | reverse complement strand
ATGTCGTCCTCAACGCCAAATTCCACGAGAAGGAAGCCGAGATCGTCGCTCAGGCCGGACGTCTCGGTATGGTCACGATCGCGACCAACATGGCCGGCCGCGGAACCGACATTCTCCTCGGCGGCAACCCCGACTTCATGGCCCGTCAGGATCTCGTCCGCAAGCAGCAGGCCCGCGCCATCTCCGCCTCCGAAGGTGCAATCCAGCCCGTCGCCGGCCCTGGCATGGTCCGCTTCTATTACAGCTCTCAGGAATTCGAAACCACGCAAGCCCAGTGGGACGAAGCCGTCTCCTCCCACGAAGCCGCCGCGAAGGAAGAGCACGACGCAGTCGTAGCCGCCGGCGGTCTCCACATCATCGGAACCGAACGCCACGAGTCCCGCCGCGTCGACAACCAGCTTCGCGGTCGCGCCGGACGCCAGGGCGATCCCGGCGCCTCGCGCTTCTACCTCTCGCTCGAAGACGATCTCATGCGCATCTTCGCCCGCGAGTGGGTCTCCGGCCTGCTCCAGTCGCTCGGCATGGAAGAAGGCGTGCCCATCGAATCGCGCATGATCTCCAAGCGCATCGAAGCCGCACAGAAGGCCGTAGAAACCCAAAACTTCGAGTCCCGCAAACACGTCCTCGAGTACGACGACGTCATGAACAAGCAGCGCGAGGCCGTATACGGCCTGCGCCGCCAACTCATGGAAGGCGTAGACCAGAAGCAGCTCATCACCGAGGACTACACCGGCACCATCCTCTCCAACATCCTCGACGAGTTCGCCCCCGAAAAGGCCACACGCGACGAGTGGAAGTTCGACAAGATCTTCGAAGCCATCTTCGACCTCTTCGGCGCACAATTCACCGCCCAGGATTCCTTGTCATCCTTCGCCGAAGGCGGAGGACCTGCTTCTTCAACAACCGCCATCGACCTCGACGCACTCTCCCGCCACGAACTCGGCGAGACCCTCTACGAACGCATCCGCGCCCGTTACGACATCAAGGAAGCCATCCTCGGCCCGCAGGCCATGCGTTACCACGAGCGCATCGTCATGCTCTCCGTCCTCGACGGCCTCTGGAAAGACCACCTCCTCGCTATGGACCACCTCAAGGAAGGCATCGGTCTCCGCTCCTACGCCCAGCAGGACCCGCTCGTCGCCTACAAGCGCGAGTCCTTCGACATGTTCGAAGCCATGATGCTCCGCTTCCAGGAAGACACCGCCCGCCACCTCTTCCGCATGCAGATCATCGGACCCGACGGCCAGCCCATCGAATCCCCCGAGCAGCTAGCCGCCGCCCAGGCCGCACAAGCTGCAGCCGCCGCCCAACAGCAGGCCCAGCAAGCCTTCGTCCAGCAGCAGATGGCGGTTCACCAACAGCAGCAGCTAACCCCTCCGCCGCAGCTCGAAGCCCAGTCGGCACCAGTCATCCCCACCCGCGCCCCCTCCACCACCATCGACGCACTCGAGCGCGAGTTCCAGAAGAAGAAGGAACGCGAGCTGGAGCAATCCCGCATGGCCGGTGCCGCCACCGCAGAACCCGCAGCCCAGCGCAAGACCGGCGAAAAAGTAGGTCGCAACGACAAGTGCCCCTGCGGCTCCGGCAAAAAATACAAACAGTGCCACGGTGCCAACGCCTGACCCCCACACCGAGGTCATTCTGAGTGAAACAAAGAATCTCAGTATTTCGCCTTGACCAGCCCCAACCATCCGGGTGCCCCATCTCAATCGGCCTTATCGATTGAGATGGGGCACCCGCAGCGGAAGCAAACGACCGCCCTCCTCATACGCGACAATAAAGCCATGAAGATCAGACTCGTCCTCTGCATCATCGCTGCGTCGCTGACACCCCTCCAAGCCCAACAACCCAGCTACCACATCACCCCTCTCCACCCGGTCGACCAACTCCGTGAAGCCGCCCTCAAACTCCAGCCGCCACCCGAGCAAGGCGACTTCCTGCCCACCGACCTCGTCGAGCTAACCAAGATCGACCCAGCCCTAAAGCTCGACATCCGCTACGCCAACACCAACAACTTCCTCGGCGTCCCCCTCTACACGCAGCCGCGCGCCTTCCTCCAGCGCCCCGCCGCCGAAGCCGTCCTCCGTGCCAACCGCGAACTCCACACCCTCGGCTTCGGCCTCATCATCCACGACGGCTACCGCCCCTGGTACGTCACTAAAATCTTCTGGGACGCCACCCCCGACCCCCAGAAAATCTTCGTAGCCGACCCCAAAGCCGGCTCCCGCCACAACCGCGGCTGCGCCATCGACCTATCCCTATTCGACCTCAAGACCGGCCAGGAAGTCTCCATGCCCAGCGGCTACGATGAGATGACCGACCACGCCTACGCCAACTACCCCGGCGGCACCGAGCAGGAGCGCCAACGCCGAGCCATCCTCCGCGCCGCGATGGTTAAACAAAGTTTTGAGATCAATCCCACCGAGTGGTGGCACTTCGACTACAAAGACTGGCGCCGCTACCCCATCGGCAACCGACGCTTCGAAGACCTCACCAAATAGTCTTCGCCCCTAAAACGCGAAGCGTCCAAAACCGCACGAAGTGCCGCCCGCCCGGCGCTAGGGCGCACTTGCACTTCGCACCCCAGCCCTAGGCAACAACCCCACACAAACCCCAGCCATAGTCGCGCTCACCACCAACCCCAGCACCCCACCCACCTGGCTCCCCGTCAAATCCGTAACAAACCCCATCGCATACGGCCCCACAAATCCGCCGATATTCCCCAGCGTCAGCAGCCCACACACCGCTGGCACCACACTCGGCGGCAGCAGCTTCGAGGGCAGCGGCCAGAAGCAAGGGAAGAAGCTCAACGTCCCCATCGCGGCAATAGAAAATCCCACCAGCACAATTGCCGGGCTAATCCCCGGCATCTGGCTCAACCCAAACCCCGCACCCGCCGTCACCGTCACCACCACTGCACAAAGCTTGTGCCGGCCGGTCCTATCCGCGTACCAGCCCGTAAAGATCATCGCCGGAATCGCGCACAAATACGGTATCGACGCCACCAGCGCAACCTCCGCGACCGTCAACCCCGCCAGCCGCTGCACAATCTTCGGCAGCCAGATCGTCAACCCATAGCTCGTCGTATTGATGAAGAAATACGCAAAAAACATCCCCACCACCAGCGGATTCGCAAACGTCTTGAACGTACTGCCCGCGTTGCCAACCGCCTCCTTGGCCTGATTCTCCCGCGCCAACTCACTCGATATCCAAGCCCGCTCGTCCACCCGCAGCCACGTCGCCTCGCGCGGCCAATCTGTCAGATAAAACAGCGTCGCAATCCCTCCCAGAACCGCTGGCAGCCCCTCCAAAATCAGCAGCCAACGCCACCCCGACATCCCCAGCCAGTGCAGCTTCAGCAACCCGCTCGCCACCAGCCCACCAAACGCATTCGACACTGGAATCGCAGCCATAAACAGTGCCGTAGCCTTCGCTCGATCGCCCTGCCGAAACCAGTGCGTCAGGTAAACGATCACCGCCGGAAAGAATCCACCCTCCGCCAGCCCCAGCAGAAATCGGATGATGTTGAACTCCGTCGCCGTCCGAATTAGCCCGGTCACCGCAGCCAGCAAACCCCACACAATCATGATCAGCGCGATCCACTTCCGCGCACTCCATCGCTCCGCCAGAATCGCCCCCGGAATCTCCAGCAGGCAAAGCCCGACAAACAGGACCCCCGCCCCAAACCCAAACACCTCGTTCGAAAAATGTAGCTCTCCCGTCATGCTCAAGCCAGCAAACCCAATATTTACGCGGTCCACAAACGACAGCATATAAATAAAGAACAGAAACGGCAGCAGCCGCCACGCAATCCTGCGCCGCGCACTCACCGACACGTCTTCCGCCACAGTCGTCAACTTTTCACTCTCCACCCTCATCTGCCACACCCGTTTCCAGCAGATTTTTCATGCCGCCAGTCTACGCTAATCGGCCACCCATTCCCGCCCGGGCGCACACACCGTTTATCCTGTAC
>JAYVZU010000423.1:0-11986 GCA_043783075.1 Rhodanobacteraceae bacterium | reverse complement strand
AGAAGAGAGCTTCGAACTCTCCACGGACACCGGTTTGCAGATGTGGCGGAAGTTTGTGGCCTCGGCCGAGCTTTTGGGAGACGGATTGCAGCTGCAGGAGAGCCCAGCGCTGGGTTGCAAGAGTGATTTCCGCTGGCATGGCTCGACTATACGCTGGGTGCTGGGCGATTTCCGGCTAATTTCACACGTTGCCTCGGGTGCCGACACCTGCGATACTTAAGCGTGCCCCACCTTATTGCCCAAAGTCTGGCTGGCCCCAAAGCACAACTGAATAGTCGGAGGTTGAAATGTCTGCAAAGTACATCTTTGTAACGGGCGGCGTCGTGTCTTCCCTTGGTAAGGGCCTCGCTGCGGCCTCGATCGGCTGTCTACTGGAAGCCCGCGGAATCAAGATCAATCTGATGAAGTTCGATCCGTACCTGAATGTGGACCCCGGTACGATGAGCCCGTTCCAGCATGGCGAGGTCTTTGTGACCGACGACGGCGCTGAAACCGATCTGGATTTGGGCCACTATGAACGGTTCACGCACGCGAAGCTAACGCGCGATAACAACCTGACGACAGGCCGAATTTACGAGCAGATCATCACCAAGGAGCGGCGCGGCGACTATCTCGGCAAGACGGTGCAGGTGATTCCGCACGTCACAAACGAGATCAAGAACGCCATGCGCAAGGTCGCCCAGGATTGCGAAGTGCTGATCGTCGAGATCGGCGGGACCGTCGGCGATATCGAGTCGCTGCCGTTTTTGGAGGCGATTCGCCAGATGCGGCAGGAGCTTGGTCGCGAAAATACCTGCTTCGCGCACATGACGCTGGTGCCGTGGATTGCCGCTGCCCAGGAGCTGAAGACCAAGCCCACCCAGCACTCGGTCAAGGAGATGCTGTCGATCGGAATCCAGCCGGATATCCTGCTCTGCCGCGCAGACCGCGCTGTTCCGCGCGAGATGCGGTCGAAGATCGCCGCGTTCTGCAACGTAGAAGAGAAGGCGGTGATCATCGCTCGCGATGTGCCGTCGATCTACGAAGTGCCGATCAATCTCGCCGAACAGGGTGTCGATTCACTGGCGCTGAAGTACCTGCATATCGACGCCAAAGAAGCCGACCTGAGCAAATGGAAGGACATCGTCCATCGGGCGTATAACCCGCAGGATGTGGTGAAGATCGCCATTGTGGGCAAGTATGTGGAGTATGAAGACAGCTACAAGTCGCTGAAAGAAGCCCTGGTACACGGCGCGTTGGCGCAGAATCTGAAGCTGGCGGTGACCTGGATCGAGGCCGAGGGCCTGGAGGCTCACAACTACGGCGAGCAGCTCGAAGGGTTCGACGGAATCCTCGTTCCGGGCGGATTTGGCAAGCGCGGAATCGAAGGCATGCTGAACGCGATTCGGTACGCTCGCGAGAATCTCGTGCCGTACTTCGGCATCTGCCTCGGCATGCAGACCGCCTGCATTGAATATGCGCGGAACGTCTGCGGGCTGGTCGGCGCGAACTCCGGCGAGTTCGATCCCGCAACGTCGCATCGCATCATCTACAAACTGCGCGAGTTGACCGGCGTGGAAGAGATGGGCGGCACGATGCGTCTCGGCGCATGGGCCTGCGTGCTGGAGCCGGGTTCGCTTGCCGAGAAGGCTTATGGCACGACGGAGATCTCCGAGCGCCATCGCCACCGGTACGAGTTCAACCGCGAGTACGAGGCGGTCTTGACCGGCGCGGGGCTACGCCTGACCGGAACTACTCCCGACTCAACCTATGTCGAAATCGTCGAAATTCCGACGCACCCGTTCTTCCTCGGCTGCCAGTTCCATCCGGAGTTCAAGTCCAAGCCGCTGGAGCCGCATCCGCTGTTCAAGGATTTTGTGGGCGCGGCTTACAAGAATCGCAAAGTTGCCGTGATCGAGGGTGTTGCGACGGGAGCTGCGGTTCCGACGGTTTAGAAACATTTTTCTCATTTGCGATAGCAGCCAAACCGCCCCCGCCGTCATTCTGGCAAAATCAGAATCTCAGTAGTTGCTCTTGGAGTAGCTATACAGAGGTAGGGAATGCGGTCTAGATTCCGCCGGGGCTCAAGGCCACACTCCCATCGACGTGTAAGGGCGAAATACAGAGGTCCTTCACTGCGTTCAGGATGACGTAAGTTGGAGGCGGGAACGAAGTAGGTCCAGTTCTCCTGAGCTGAATCGGCAGTTCTCGACCGCAGCAATATTGCTGGTGATGTGCCGCGGCTGCATCATGGCGGGAATGACGGCCGCCACGCCGGTACCCGACAGAATGCAGTTCAGCACCACCTCCGGCAACACCTGCGGGTCGCCGGGGACAAGCTTTTCGCGCAGCGTTTGGGGCAGTGTGGCGGATTGTCGCAGCGCCTCGATCCGCGCCGCTGCGTTGCCGCCGGGGCCTCCGTAGGGGTGGTTGGCGACGAGCAGCAGGTCGGAATTACGTTGGGTTTCGGCTACGAAGTCCATCAGAGATAGATTCAGGGCGAACTGCGCGGTCGTCAGCGGCTGCTGGCGCTCGGCAAAGTATTTTGCGATGACCGGAAGTTCAGCCGAGATTCCCGCCATACGGACTTTTCCGGCCTCAACAAGGCGACCCATCGCTTCGAGAAGGTCGTCCTGCGCCAGAACGGACTCGGGCGCGGCGTGCAGGATCAGCATGTCGACATAGTCTGTGCGGAGCTCGCGGAGACTCGTCTCGAAGCTGGATTTGAGGGTAGCGAGGTCGAACTGGCCGCCAACAAACTGAGAAGCCGCCTGCGCCTGCGCGGCTTTGCGAAGCGCGGGGATCGCCTTGACGACGGCGCGGGCCAGAGGCTTGATCTTCTGTTTCCAGCCGCCGGCAGAGGCGGGCAGAATGCCGAACTTTGTGCAGATAACGGCCTGATCGCGCTTGCCGGCAAAAAACTCGCCCAGCAGGCCTTCGGAGCCGCCGTACCCGTAGGAGCGGGCGGTGTCATAGAACGTGATGCCGGAGTCGAAGGCGGTTTCGAGGGCGGCAAGGGATTCCTTGCGCGAGGCTCGGCCAAGCAGCGCAGCGCAGCCGAAGCCGAGGACCGACATTTGGGCTGAGGTGGGTGGGGCTGGCACCGGAAGTGCAACGTAACGCATGGGGCTAACTTACCATGCGGCTAGGCAGGGCCAGGGTTTGTGCTTAACCTTTTAGCAAGACTGCACCCTTGATGGAACGGGCGAGTGCTTTATCGAACGTCACGAGAGTCAGCCGGTGCCCTTGTGCGAACGCGCTTAGATAGGCATCGGCCCATAGTTGAGGCGAGACCTCGTCTCGCATCGTCAAGGCCCGGAATTGAACCGCGAATTCTGTCGGCTCTTCCAGAAGCACCGCTCCCCAATAGTCTGAGAGACGGTCGAATGCGTTCCAAGCTTCTATCAGGGTCAAAACATCCACACCCATCGCGCCTCGGTTGGTAAGGAGACGCAACAATCCAAGCTGGGTGAAGCGCGAGAGGATGAAATCTTCCGCCGGAGGCACAGAATTGGCCCAAAGCGACGCGGCTTGATGATGGGGATGGGCCTCAGAGGCGAGTGCGACCCAGACGTTGACATCAGGGAAAGGGGATGTACTCGTAGACGCCTTCCTTGCCAAGCTTTAGCGATCCTGGATTCTTTGACTTAATCACCGGCGGCAGCCCGACACGCCTGCACGATTCCCCTGAGTTGCCGGGACGGATCGTAGTTACGACACTATGCAGGATGAGCTGCTTCACGGTCGTGCCTTCCGAAGCCGCACGACTTTTGAGCTCGCGATAGATGGCGTCCGGAATGTCCACCGTGGTTCTCATGAGGCAAGGCTACCATATTTATGGCTGCGAACGTCGAAGCTCAACGGACGGTATTCTGAACGTATGAATCGACTGCTAAAATTCGGCGCTTTGGCGTGGTGTCTGGTCGTTGCGAGCGCGGATGCTCGGGCAATTGAAGTGAAGGTATCGGCCCCGGCGCTGGAGCGGACTCTCAAAAAACAGCTCTTCAACGAGGCGGGACCAGATGGCAAGCTGGAGCGGCACTACTTGAAGGGGAACCTGGCGAAGGGCTGCTTTGTCTACGTCGACGATCCGCATGTTTCGTTCAAGGACGATCGCGTCGTTGTGACGGTGAAGACTCATGCCAAGCTGGGGATTGGCAAGGCTTGCTTCGGGATCTCGCTGTCCACCGAGTCGGTGGTGTCGTTTGTGCCGCAAGCCGAGGGCGAGTCGGTTGGGTTTCGCGATGCGCGGATCGATCGGCTGTCGGAGAACAGGGAGTTGGACCTGCTGATGGAGCCGTTTCTCTCCAAGAAGCTGCCGCAGGAGATGAAGGTGAATGCGGCCGTGTTGATGCGGGAGCTGCTGGTTAGGGCTCCGGAACAGACCGGGTATACGCTGACGCTGACCTCATTGAAGCTGCACTCCATGCAGGTGGACGGGCAGGTTCTGGCGGTGGATCTGGATGCGGCGATCAAGGTGGAGTAGGAATGGCTCACCTCTGATTCACGCGGAATGATTTTTTGCCATGGGACGGGCAGAAAGTCGCATCCTACCAAATATGACGATGCAGTACAGTTCGGGACGAGTTAGATCGGGGACGCTGGCAGGCTTTTTGCTGGCGGTGGTGCTGGGTGCGGCGGGGTTGGCGATGTTTCTGCGGCACGCGGAGACAGGACTCATGGGCCGCCTGGCAACGTTGATCGGCGGACGGTCAGTTTCGTTCAATACGTCGGTCCCTGCCGTAGTGGAGCGAATTCAGAGTCTGAATCGGCTGGAGACCGTGGTCTATTCACTGGATTCCGTCGTGGAAGGCGCTAAATCGAGCCCGGTGCTGCCGGATATTCTGGCAGGTGACAAGATTCTGCTCGTAGTCCACGGCCAGTCCATCGCCGGGATTGACCTGGCGAAACTGAAGCCTGAGGATGTGCGGATCGAGGGGGCGGATCAGCGGTCGATCCGGGTGAATCTGCCACCGTCGGAGATATTTGTCACGACGCTCGATAACGGCAAGACCCGGGTCTATGCGCGGACGACAGGGCTGCTGATTCCGGCGGACCAGAATCTCGAGTCCGATACCCGCACAAAGGCGCAGCAGCAATTGCAGGCGGCCGCGCTGGCGGATGGGATTCTGGACGCAGCTCGAAAGAACGCGCGCGCGACGATTTCCGCGCTGTTATTCAGTTTTGGCTTTCAGCATGTGGAGGTAACGTAATGCCGAAATGGGCGAGAGGTACCGTTTTAGATGCGGGGGACACGATGACGCAAAAGCAGCATTGTCAATCTCTGCTTCCGCTGCGATATCATGCAGCTATTATGTTGTCGCGACTCAATTCCCGCCTGCATGGCCGTAAGCTCGAGGAACTCCCCGAGGTTTTGGCCGCAACCGTTGCTGCTGCGATCTCCGATTCGGTCTCGACTGTCGAGGAAAAATCGGAAGAGACGACCGTGCTGCGCACCATTGGCTGGGTGACGGCTGGTCTGGGCGCGGTGGCGCTTGGGCTGTTTGTGGGTCGCGAACTTCGCCAGAGGTACAAATTCAACCGGCGCACCCCGTACGATTTCTACGCCCACTCGGCCGATGAGATAAACGATATGGAGTTCGGCGTCGGGATTTAGGTTATTCGTCTCTAAGAAAAGAAAACCGACCGCGGATGTGCGCGGATGTGCGCGGATAAATGCTTTTGATCCGCGCTTTCCCGTTTTGATCCGCGGTCGATTTGCTTTTTGCATTGCTTCGTCATTTACCATCGAACCCGATGCTGACCAATCTAAAACCCGCACTCCTCTTCCCCGGCCAGGGCTCGCAGACCGTTGGCATGGGGCGCGAACTGTACGATAACTTTCCGACCGCCAAGGCCGTTTTCGATGAGGCCGATGCCGCGCTCGGCTTTCCTCTCTCGCAGATCATCTTCGAGGGACCGGCCGAGACGTTACAGCTTACCGAGCACACCCAGCCAGCAATTTTGACAGTGTCGGTAGCCGCATTCCGGGTTCTGGCGGAGTCGGTACCGGGGCTGACGCCGGCGTTTGCGGCTGGTCACTCGCTCGGCGAGTACTCCGCGCATGTGGCGGCCGGGACCATCAGTTTTGCCGATGCGGTGCGGACGGTGCGGTCGCGCGGACAGTTTATGCAGCAGGCCGTTCCGGCTGGCGAAGGCTCCATGGCGGCAATTCTGGGGCTTCCGGCAGAGCGGGTCAACGACCTCTGTTCGCAGGCTGCGGATGAGCTCTCCGCACCCTCGCCGGTAGACACGACGCCTTCAGAGTCCGACGAGCCGCGCGCTGCAGTTGCGAAGGCGATTGTGTCGCCCGCGAACCTGAACACTCCCGAACAGATTGTGATCTCGGGTTCGACGGCTGCGGTGGCTCGTGCGGCGGAGCTTTGCAAAGAGGCCGGCGCAAAGAAAACGGTGATCTTGAAGGTGAGCGCACCCTTCCATTGCGCGTTGATGCAGCCTGCGCAGGATGAACTCGCAAATACGCTGGAAGCCGTGACGTTGGCCGACCCCGCGTTTCCCGTAGCTTGCAACGTCGATGCGCGCCTGCTGACCCGGCATACGGATGTGCTGGACGCTCTGATTCGGCAGGTAACCGGGCCGGTGCGTTGGGTGGAGTGCATCCATTTGCTGGCGGAGCAGGGCGCGACGCACCTGATCGAAGTTGGTCCCGGCAAGGTATTGACCGGGGTGACGCGCGGAATTCTGGGGCGCGGCGTAGAGTCCCCGGTGAGCTTGAATGTGGAGAATCTGGAGTCGCTCCAGAAGACAATTGCGGCTTTGACCGCCGCACCAACTGAATCTACTGAAGGAGTTCCAGCATGAGTGCACCCACCCAGCCGAACGATGTAGTCGAGAATTTCACCACGCAGGATCAGGACGGCAATACGGTTTCGCTGGCGGACTACGCGAAGAGCCCGGTAGTGTTGTTTTTTTATCCCCGCGCCGATACGCCGGGTTGCACGATTGAGGCTTGCGCCTTCCGCGATGCGATCACGGATCTGAAGGACGCAGGTGTGGTGGTGCTCGGCATCTCGCGCGACACGGTGAAGGCGCAGAAGAAGTTTGCGGATAAGTTCCACCTCAGCTATCCGCTTCTGGCCGATCCAGATGAGAAGATCTGCGACTACTTCGGGGTGATTAAACCGAAGAATATGTATGGCAAGCTGGTGAAGGGGATCGAGCGGACGACGTACCTGATTGCTCCCGCAGACGCCAAAGGCAAGCAGCGGCTGACGCATGTGTGGTCGAAGGTGAAGCCGGAAGGCCATGCGGAGGAAGTTCTGGCGTTTGTGAAGGCTGCGAAGTAATGGCTACTGAACAGCCTTACTCTCTGGCCTAATAACCCGAAGACCAAGATGGGTTTCGAACGGATCGAAGTCGCGATCCTTGTGCAGCAGCGCGAGTCCGTGGTGAATGCAGTAGGTAGCGATGATGCAATCGATCGTCTTGCGGATCGTAATTCCCTTGCTGCGCAGCTTGCGGTAGTTTTGCGCACTCTCAAGCGCCATGTCCTCACCGCCGGAGTTATATACGGTCAGACGTAGGATGTTCTGCTTGATCCTTTCGTAATCGGCGTCTTTGGGAATGCCCTGCAAAACTTCGCAGACGATCAAATCAAGAGTGCCGAGCATTCGGCCACCCAACTCTCGCAGTACCCACTCGGTCTGATGGTTTCGGATGCCGCGAAAGAAGTCTACCCATACCCCGGTCTCGATGATAACGACCCGATCCGCTACCGGGTCCATGCATCATCCGGCAAGCGATTCTGACGTGACTGCTCCAGATCGCCATCCCACTGCACTGTCCCAAACAATTCGCGGATTCCCGCCTGTGCCTTGATGCGGACGAATAGTCTCAATGCCTCATCGACAACTGCCTTCTTCGTAGCCACACCGCCAATTTTCAGGGCTTGCTCCATCAATTCGTCATCGATTTCAATGTTTGTCCGCATGCGGCTCCCCGATGTGTATAGATTATCCCATATTTGTGTATAGAGCCAATGCCGCACGGTGCGCCCCTTACAATTGAGATTGATGCCCGTCGTGAATCCACTCGATGTTGCGGCTGTCTCTGCAATTACCCTCGCGGGGATCGCCGCGACTACGGCGTACGGCGTCATGTATGCGGAGTCGCAGTTATTTGGGCGGACGATTGTGGCACCGCCGCTGCCGAACCAGCTTGCGCTTACGTTTGATGATGGGCCGAACCCTACCGCGACTCCGCGATTACTGGCGGTCTTGGCGCGACGAAACGTGCAGGCTACGTTCTTCCTGATCGGTGATTTTGTCCGTCTAGAGCCAGTTCTGGCTCGCGAGATTGCGGCTGCTGGACACACCATCGGCAATCACACGATGACGCATCCGTTCCTGCCGAAGTACTCGGCGGCCCGTATTCAGGCGGAGTTGGCGGGTTGCAACGCTCTGTTGGAAGACACGCTGGGCCGGAAGGTCGAGCTCTTTCGGCCTCCGCATGGGGGTCGCACACCAGCTGTATTTCGCGCTGCTGCGACGCTGGATTTGAAAATCGTCCAGTGGAATTTGATCGTCAGCGATTGGAAGGGCGATCCGGCGGCGATGATTCTGGAGCGGATTGAGCGGGGAATTGCACGGCACCGGCGTGCTGGTCGCGGGACGAATTTAGTGCTGCACGATGGCGGGCAGGATGGGCTGGGCCAGCCGCGAATGCGGAGCGTGGAGGCTTTGGAGATGCTTCTCGCGCGGGTCGCAGCTGATACCGAGTTCGTTGTGCCGACCGTAGATGAAGCGCGGCCGTGGAAATGACGGCCTTGTAACGAAACTTGTAGACGAAATGAATCGTCACCATGCGGTGGCACAATGAGTGTGCGTTGTATGTCAATCGTCCGTCGAACACCAGGAGCGTTTATGAACCGCATCACAGCCATGCTTGCTACCGCAACCCTTGCTTCTGCCGGACTCCTTTCGCAGAGCGCTATTGCCCAGGATGGACCCTATAAGGTTCTTTCGACCACGAAGGTTGGCGGCGCTGGTGGGTTTGACTACGTCACGTCTGACCCAGTCGGACGCCGCTTGTATATTGCGCGCTCTGGACCTGGCGGCCACGTTGGGGTGTATGACCTGGACACGCTCGCACCGACCGGCGATATTCCGAACGTGAGCGCTCATGGCGCGACGGTGGATGTGAAGTACGGACACGGGATTGCAGCGTCGAAGCCGGTAGCGTTCTTCGACTCAAAGACGCTGGCGGTGATCAAGACGCTGGATGTGCAGGGAAGTCCGGATGGCTACCTGGCGGACCAGTCGACCGACCGGCTTTATATTCTGTCGCACGCTGCGCCGAATGTGTCGGTGATCGACGCGAAAGACGGCTCCATTATTGGGACAATCGACCTTGGCGGCGCGCCGGAGCAGGCTGTGCTGGACGGCAAGGGCCATATGTTTATCGACTTGGAAGATAAGGACTCGATCGCGGTCGTCGATCTCGCGACCATGAAGAAGACCGGCGCATACGACATCAAGAGCAAGGGCGGCGGTTGCGCTGGTCTGGCGATCGACGTGAAGAACTCGATCCTGTTTGCGACGTGCCGGGATAAGAACAATATGATTATCCTCTCGGCGACGGATGGCAAGATTCTTGACGCGCTGCCAACGGGCAAAGGCTCCGATGGTGCAGCGTTCAACCCGGCCACGATGGAGGCGTTCAGCTCCAACGGCGACGGTACGCTGACGGTGGTGAAGGAAAACTCGCCCACCAGCTTTGTCGTCAAGCAGACGGTTAAGACTCCGGCTCGCGCAAAGACGTTGACGCTGGACCCGAAGACCGGCAAGATCTTCCTGATCAGCGCAGAGTACGGTCCGGTTCCGGCAGCCGTACCCGCCGCGGATGGTACCCCGGGTCGCCCGGGCCGCGCTCCCATGGTGCCGGATACCTTCATGATCGTTACGGTCGGCAAGTAGTTGTAGCAGCACGTCGCGGCGGGGCGCACTGATTCCAAGTGTGCCCCGCTTCATTTTTGCGACGCGTGAAGTAGGGTAGGGGCACCGATTATGAGCACGAATCCTACTATTTCCGCTGAAGGTAAGCCTGCGCCACTGACCATGGCGGAGGTTCTCCGCGTCCCGGTGATGCGTCGTCTTTGGTACGCACAACTTGTATCGACGTTTGGCGATTTTCTGGCGTTGTTCGCAGTCATCAATTTTCTGACGTTTCGCCTGAACGCGAACGCGGAGCAGGTGACCAGCCTGCAGATTGCGTACATGGCTCCGATTGCTGTGCTGGGGATTCTGGCCGGTGTGTTCGTCGACCGGTGGCCGCTCAAGCCGACGATGGTCGCTTCGGACCTGACCCGCGCGGGGTTTTGTCTGCTGCTGCTATTCGCGCATTCGACGATACAGTTCTACGCAATCATGGCCGCGATCAGCGTCGTTTCGAGCTTCTTTGGCCCGGCACAGGGTGTGGCGATTCGCTCGGTCGTGCCGATGCATGGGCTGCGGTCCGCGAACTCGCTGATGCAGCAGGTCATGTTCGGCATGCGGATCATTGGACCGCCGCTGGCTGGCGTGTTGTATTCGCTGCTCGGCGCACGGGCCTGCTACTGGACCGATGCGTTCAGCTTTGTAGCGTCTGGTGTGCTGATTAGTACCTTGGCCATCAGTCGTCCGGCACTTGCTGCAATGGAGACGAGGCTGGATGAAGGGACTCAGCCCAAGAAGGGAATTGCCTCCGGCATGGCGACGATCTGGCCGGACATGAAGCAGGGGATCTCGTTCATCGTGCACCACGCCGCGCTGCTGTTTGTGATTCTGGCATTTGCGGCGGGCATGTTTGTGCTGGGCTGCTTTGGCCCTCTGATCGCGGTGTATGTGCGCGACACGCTGCACCAGTCCACGAAGGTGTACTCGCTGGTCTCGGCGATGATTGGCGTGGGGATGTTCCTCGGCGTCAACATGCTGAACACGGTGGGTAAGAAGATCAAGAATACGACGCTGGTCTACAGCGGTCTGGGCGGCATCGGGATTTCGCTCTGCATGCTGGCCTGGCTGCCGTTTGTATGGTCAGCGGTGGTCGCTGACTTGTTGATCGGGCTGGCAGTCGGAAGCATCGTTGTTCCCGCAACAACACTCATGCAGCAGGAGACACCCGCCGCGCTAATGGGCCGGGTTGGTTCGACGATGATGAGCATCGTCTTCGGCGCGCAGATTCTGGGGCTGATCCTCTCCGGACAGATCGCGAATCGGCTTGGCGTCGAGCGCGTGTTCGAGTACTGCGCCCTGCTCATCGTGGTCCTGATGGTGCTCGGCAAGCTGTTTATGGAGCCGAAGCACAACATACAAGTCCAGGACTGAATACCTCGAAGTGGATTGCGAAGGTCGACATGTTGCGTTGGTGTGCTGTGTCCCTCATCTTGAGCCATGCTTCAAGTGAGATGACTAGCAGTCAAGTTCCGGCTGCCGCTAACTGAATTAAGCTGGGTGAGGTATTGAACGGGAGAGGATTGAACGCGTATGTGCTATTGTTAGCCATTCCGCTACCAAGGTCTACATATGCTATCTCGCCGTAATTTCCTTTCGCAAGCCGGACTTGCCTCCAGTGCCGCGCTTGCATTCACAGGCAATGCTCACGCTGAACAGTCGTCCATGACCCCTCCCACAAGCGTCGATTTATCGACAAGTCATATCCTTCAAAATATCTCAGGTTTATGAAGCAAAACCCCAAGCATAATCCTTTTGCATCGGGCGAACTTGCTACTGCCTATCGGATGCACTGCGATTCGCTTGAAGCGACGGGGCTTAACGCCGCAATCCAGATTGCTAACAAGCAGAGCGGGCCATACATATTTACACCGTCCAGCCTTGATTCTCATTTCGAATTACTGAGAAAAGCTGGTGTTCCCCTCAGTGAATCGAACAAACAGGTTCTGATCAGCAACCTGCTAGGCAGTATCGACATATAGACTTTGCGGCGGCCGTTGGATTTGATGTTCTGTCTACATGACCGTTAGTCGCTATGAGTTGAGTGATGTGCAGTG
>JAYVZU010000422.1:0-3981 GCA_043783075.1 Rhodanobacteraceae bacterium | reverse complement strand
CGCACTCTCCACCTACGACCGGATTGCGAAGGGGAAGGGCACGGCTGTAGCCGAGGCGCTGAACCAGAAGTGCATGGCCTGCCAGATGATGTTGCGTCCGCAAAAGTGGAATGAATTGCGGGAAAGAGACAATGCCGAGATGATGTCCTGCGAGAGCTGCGGCCGAATGCTCTGGTACGACCCTGCGCGGGATTCGCCGCAGCGCAAGCCGGTGGTAGTTGAAGAACAGATGAGCATCGCAGCTCGCATTGTGAGGGGTCTTTGAGCGGTTCGATGAAGCGCATTGCTGTTGATATGGATGAGGTGATGGCGGATGCGGTGGCGGAGTTTCTGCGCCGCTACAAACGCGACTTCGACGAGCCGGTGTCGGACGAAGACCTGCACGGACGCCGAATTTGGGAGGCGGTCCGAAGCGACCGGCACGACACCCTGATGGGGTATCTGCAGACCGATGACTTCTTCTCCGTGCTGAACGTGATGCCGGAGTCGCAGCGTGTCTTAGAGGCGCTACAGAGCAGGTACGAAGTGTTCATCGCGACCGCCGCGATGGAGGTTCCGACCTCGTTTACGGCGAAGTACGAGTGGCTGGGGAAGCACTTTCCGTTTATCCCTGCATCGCACATCGTGTTCTGCGGCGATAAGAGCATCATCCGCGCGGACTATTTGATCGACGATAATCCACGCCAGTTCGTGCGATTTGGGGGCGAAGGGATTCTTTATAACGCGCACCACAACGTGAACGTGACGGGGTATCGGCGCGTAAACGATTGGCTGGATGTGGAGAAGATGTTCTTGGGTTGAGGAAGCAAAAGGCCAAATCGACCACGGATTGTGACGGATGAACACGGATTAGAGCGGTTGCAAATTATCCGTATCCATCCGATTTGATCCGTGGTCGCTCGTTTCTAGTCTTCGTCGGCGAAGGCCAACATGCTGCCACCGCGGCGTTTAGCGGAGTACATCGCCTCGTCTGCGGCGCGGCGCAGACTGTCGATATCATCGGCGTGATCCGGCGAGAGCGCGATACCAATAGAGATATGCAGGTCAACGGGCTTGCCGTCGATAATGATCGGAACGCTGCCGGCGGACATCATGGCTCCAGCGATGAAGCGCAGGTGATGCTCGTCCGTAACACCGGCTAGCAGCGCCGTGAACTCGTCGCCACCGGTGCGGGCGAGGATGTCGCGGGGCGTCATGTGCCAGGAGAGCCGGACTGCGAGAGCGCGCAGCAGTTGGTCGCCGGCGCTATGGCCCAGCGTGTCGTTGATCTGCTTGAAGTTGTCGACGTCGATGACCAGGCAGGCGACCGTAGTGCGATTGATGCGGGCCTCTTCCATGGTGGCGATCAGGCGCGATTCGAACATTCGGCGGTTGGGCAGGTCGGTGAGCGGGTCGTGCATGGCGAGCCGTTCCGTATGCTCGACGTGGTCTTCCAGCAGCGTGAGCATAATTCCGACAACGACGAAGTATATCGGCAGGTCCAGAAAGATGCGGTCGAGCTTGATGCCGGGTAGCAGATGGGTCAATCCGAAGGCGAAGGGGTAGCTAAGTCCCCAGGCGGCAAACCCGACCGTCGCTGCGATAACGCTTCGTGTATTGCGCTGAGCCGAGATGAAATAGAGGTAGGCCGCGAACAGGAAGATGACTGCGAGGGCGCATTGCTGCGCGAAGTGTGTGGCGTACATTACGCCGGGGATCATCAGGAGACCGAAGACCGCTAAAGCTGCGCAGACATACGCAACAGGGAGGGTGCGTTGGCGAGGGCGCGCCCAGAGGTAAATGGCGGGGATGAGGAAAAGCACGCAGTCCGCAAGGCCGGCGACCAGACGATGGACCTGATAGACGTCAAAGACTGCGAGCAGGGCAAAGGGTAACGAGATCTGGACTATCTGCACTGAGGTAATGCGTCGTTTGGGAACATTTGCCGATGCGAGGACAAAGATGAGGCCCACGGTCTCGATCAGCCATTCGGCCAGCACGGCTGTTGGCTTGTAGTGTGCGGCTCCGAGGAAATTGGCGATGAGATATGCGACAAGTATGGTCCAGCCGATGAACCAGAGATTCGAATGCGCTCCCACGCGCCGCGCAAGGGGGCGAAAGCCCAGAATAAACACGGACAGGGCGAATATCTCGGGGAGGAGCGCGTGATCCAATGATCAATCCCTCTGGCGCGGTGCACGGGCCAAACCCGCGCCTGCCGCTACCGTCTGTTGCCTATGCTATTGAATTCTAGGGGCCTTGAAGATATTTGCCTCTACCACTTTCGATGCGAATTTCCAAATTGGAACCGCATGGCGCGGAGCCGATCTGCCAGTCGTGTGCGGCCATCCAACGCCGCTTCACCGCCGTCTACTTCAGGTAGAACGCAGTTTCCTGTTTCTCCGCATTGCGGGCAACCGCCAGCTCGATAAGCCGGTCGATCAGCTTTTTATAGGAAACCCCGGATGCCTGCCAGAGTTTCGGGTACATCGAAATCGAGGTAAATCCGGGCATCGTATTGATTTCATTCAACAAAATGCGCGGCTTTGGGTTTGCTCTGGTGGTGGGCTCCATCAGGAAGTCTACACGCGCAAGGCCAGCGCAGTCACACGCTTTGAAGGCGGCGACCGCCATGGTGCGGATTTGCTTCTGCTGGGCGGCGGTGAGCATTGCCGGGATGATGGCGCGACTCTCGTCCGGACCGGAGAGCTGGTACTTGGCCTCGTAGTCGTAAAACTCCTTCGCGGGGACGATCTCCCCGACGACGGAAGCCTCCGGATTGTCGTTACCCAGAACAGCGACTTCAAGCTCACGTGGCTTCACGCCGGGTCCGCCAACGCCCTCTTCGACGACGATCTTGCGATCGAATTTTGCGGCGAGGTCCATTGCGGCGGTAAGTTCCGAGCGGTCGTGGACCTTCGAGATCCCGACCGACGAGCCCAGGTTTGCCGGTTTTACGAAGAGTGGGTACGCAAGCAATTTTTCAATTTGCTTGCGGCAGCCGCTCGGATTGGCACGCCAATCGGAGCGCAGTATAGTGCTGTACGGCGTCTGGGGCAGGCCAGCAGCGGCGAAGATGCGCTTCATCGCATCTTTATCCATCGCGACGGCGGAGCCGAGGACGCCGGAGCCGACGTAAGCCACGTCCGCGAGTTCGAGCAGGCCCTGGATAGTCCCGTCTTCGCCAAAGGTCCCGTGCAGGACGGGGAAGACGACGTCGAGCGCATTGGCGAACGAGCTTTTCGGCTCTGCAAGCTCGGTGCTGCTCTGTAGGTCTATGGTCTGGGGCAGGGCGGTCTGCGGCGCGGGAATTTGCAGGTCTTCACCGGAGCGCAGGACAGCAGCAGAGATCGCGAACTCTGGATCATCCTCGCTGATGGGGCCGATTTGCGGCGCGGCGTCGCCCTGCAGCAGGCGCTGGGCGTCGCCGTCCATCAGCCACTGGCCTTGTTTGGAGATGCCGATGGGGACGATCTCGTATTTTTTGCGGTCGATCGCCTTCAGGATCGAGGCGGCGGAGAGCAGCGAGACTTCGTGCTCGCCGGAGCGCCCGCCGAAGAGGATTCCGATGCGTACCTTCTTTAGTTTCTTCTTTGCCATGTGCAGAACTCCAGCCTATGGGAAGAAGTGCAAGCTACCCGACCCACGGGCGAAAAATGAACCAAAAGAGGAACATTACTTTGGTTAAACGCGAGGCTTGGGTACTGCCTTCGCAGGTTCCACTTTGGCCGGTGCTTTTGCCGGAACCGTGAAGCTGGTGACGACGACGCCGGCGGTCTCGAAGTGTACGACGCGGTGATTGTTGGAGTGGCCAAGCATGATGGCTTTGCGGAGCATCATGATGGGGCGGCGGGATTCTTCGTCGAAGAACCGGCCGATGGACTGGTTGTAATCGAGCACGAGGTTATACGTGGCGTCGCACTTGGGGCAGTTGATCTGCTGCTCCAGGGTGCGATGGAAGGCGGCGTCGGGCAGCTTGCCGACGGGGTCGTGGCCGGTGCG
>JAYVZU010000421.1:0-11986 GCA_043783075.1 Rhodanobacteraceae bacterium | reverse complement strand
TCAGCGTTGACGCAATCTTCGGCGTCATCCGATCCCGCGCCAGCCGCAGAGCTTCCGCTTCCAGAATCACGCGAACCGCATTAATCTGTCGCACCTCGTCCTCAGACAACGACGTCACAAACATGCCGCGTCGTTCGCGACTCATCACCAGACCGATCTCTCGCAGTTCGAACAGCGCCTCGCGAACCGGAATGCGGCTCATCTGGAACTCGCGGGCGATGGAGCTTTCGTTAAGGCGGTCACCTGCCTTATATCGTCCACTCAGAATGTCTTCTCGTAGACGTTGCACAACGTGGGCTCTGAGCGTCGACGGTGGAGTTGCGGGAGAAATACGTGTCATTAGCCTCTACTCTAGGTTATTCATGTGTGGGAATTGCAACTTAACGGTGCGTCGTATTTATACTGCGATGCTCTGAGAGACGGCATGCAAATCTTGATCTCCAATCGCAATTCGTGACGATGCAACGCGTCCGTGCTTCTCATATCCAATCTTCAGGTGATGCAGCATAGCCTGCTCAGGAGCCTCGCTGGAGCGGCCCTCGATCACATCAAGAAGCTGCCGATGATGATTC
Source organism: Rhodanobacteraceae bacterium (assembly GCA_043783075.1). Lineage (GTDB taxonomy): Bacteria > Acidobacteriota > Terriglobia > Terriglobales > Acidobacteriaceae > Edaphobacter. The sequence goes on along the minus strand of JAYVZU010000421.1, from coordinate 11,414 downwards.
AGGGTCCAACGCAAAGTCTCATCGTTGATCCCGTCCAGGGATCGATGCGCGAAGACGATCGGCACAAACGAGTTGAGCGCCCGCGAGAGGTAGGTGTTGCCGCTGTACCGCCACACCGCTCGGTGAAACTGCAAATCCAATTCCGCAGCTTCAAACTGAGACTTCGAATCAAGTGTCTCCATCTGCGAGACCAGGCTGCCAAGATGCTTTGCGATTGCCTTGGTCAGGTTCGTCCGGCACAGGCGAATCGCTTCACCTTCCAGTGGTACTCGCAGGCTGTTGATCTTCTCCACATCGGCTTCGCTCAGGCTCGTGACAAACATCCCGCGCCTCGGGTAGTTCATCACCAGACCCTGCAATTGCAACTGCATCAGTGCCGCTCGCATGGCAACCCGGCTTACGTTATACCGCGTAGCCAATGTTGTTTCGTTCAGACGGTCACCCGGCTGGAGCTTTCGCCTAATGATCGCGTCTCGCAGCTTCTCAATAAGATACGCATTCAACACAGACGACGACACGTCCAGTAGATTGAGGTCCAACATGTGTATATAGTAACCCAATTTATTTCAGGATTCGCCCGCCTCCCAACCTGGAAAGCCTTACAGCTCTGCAAGCTGCGCAAGACACCCAGCCACCAAAAGTAGCCACCATCATTTGCCCCATGGAACTCTCACGAGCAACGACAAACTATATACCGTATACAATCTGGCCGAAAGAATTTACTATTCGGCGTGGCATTTTATGCGATCAAGCCACAGCTTCGAGTGTGCCGTTCCAGGAGGGGTCCGTGGTCGTTCGGTTTCGCAATGCGGTCTTAGCAGTGGTCTTGTCTGCCTCATCGATGCCGGTCTGGGCACAACAGCCATCGGGCACTCCCTCCATACCCGGCCAGAACAAGGCTGGCCTGCACGTCTATCTCCGCGCGGGTCTTAAGACCCACCAGATAGGCCAGCATGACTACCCCCAGTTCCTCGCCGACTGGAGTAAGTTCCTCACGCTCCACGGAGCGGTCGTCGACGGGTCGTTCCACTCGCCCACAGCTGCAGAGCTCTCAGGCACCGACGTCATCGTGATGTATAAGGGTGACGCCGGTTACATGACCGACACCGAGAAGGCCGCGATTGAAGCCTTCGTAAAACGCGGTGGCGGCATCGTGACATTACACGACTCACTCTGCGGCCCTGACCCCGAATACTTCGCAAATACGCTCGTCGGCGGAGCCAAGAAGCACAACGAAATCAACTACACCCTCGACGCCCCGATCCCCTACACAATCGTCGACAAAGAAAGCCCGCTGATGAAGGACATGACCGACATGACCATCGAAGATGAGGCCTTCTTTAATATGACCTGGGCCAAGGATGCCAAGATACATCTCCTCGCGACGGCTGTAATCGCCGGCACACCAAGCGCCGGAACCCACAAGGGCGAAGTCGTTCCGCAAATCTGGACCTACGAGCACACGCTTCCCGGTGGATCGCCAGCGCGGGCGTTCGTTTGGATGCAGGGCCACAACTACATCAACTTTGCGAACCCTCAGCTGCAGAACATGCTGCTACGCGGAATCGCCTGGGCCGCGAAGAAACCGGTGGACGAGCTCGTCGACTATAAGGCTCCACCAGCGCCACCGCGCCAGCCTCGTACCGTCCCGCCAACTGAATAAACTTGGGCCCAACGAATCTAAAATGGCCGGATAGCTGAAACTTCGTCCGGCCATTTTCCAATAATTAAAGGCGACGCCAAAGCCTTACTTGGCCGTCCAACCACCATCAATCATGATATCTGTTCCGGTAATAAAGCCCGCATACTCGGAGCAGAGATAGCAAGCCAGCGCGCCGATCTCCTGCACCTCACCCCAGCGACCAATCGGCAGGCTCGCCAGAAACAGTGCGTTGGCCTCGGGATTCTGCATCACCGGATAGTTCATCTCGGTGCCAAACGGCCCGGGGCTGATGCCATTCACCGTAATTCCTTCTCGCGCGAGTTCCTGCGCCAGCGCTCTCGTCAATCCCAGCAGCGACGTCTTTGCGGACGAGTAAGCGGTCCTCCCCGGCAGCGAGATGTGGCTCATGATCGACGTCATGTTCAAAATCCGGCCATAGCCCGTCCCCATCATCCCCGGGACAAACGCGCGGCACATAAGAAACGTCGAGATCAAGCTGGAGTCGATCACACTGCGAAATTCATCCAGTGTGAAGTCCACAAGGTTTTTGCGGATGTTCGTCCCAGCGTTATTAATCAGAATTTGCGGGTGTCCGAACTTGCTCGCAATAGCCTCTGCGATCGCCGCAACATCGGATTCATTGGTCACGTCCCCGGCAAAGACTTCAGCAGTTCCACCCTTAGACTGAATAGCTTCACGCACAGCTTCCAGCCGCGTCACATCGCGTGCAACCAGCGCAATCCGGGCTCCCGAAGCCGAAAGGGCCAACGACATGGCCTCACCCAGGCCTCGGCTCGCTCCCGTTATCACAGCGGTCTTGCCCGACAGATCAATATTCATAGGCACCTTTGGTGAGCCACGGAGAATGAGGTTCAACAGCTGAAACTAACATCATCTGCTCGCGATGATTTGTATACGAAATACAGATTGACTGTCAAAGAGCCGACGCCTCAGCCGTAGAACTCACTACCCCCTGGCTAGTTTGATCCGGATCCAGAAAGATCCAGCAACTCGCCGAGATCGCTGCAGCCCCGGCCATCAAATAAATCAGCGGATTCCAGTTGCCGCCAGTTCGCTGCAAGATAATCCCGCCAACGGCCGGAGCGGCAAACCCCGCCAGATTCCCCAGCATATTCATCGTTGCGGCTACGGTCGCGGTATACGAGCCACCTATTTCCACGCAGGCATTCCACGAGATCGGCATCGTTAGATCACTAAAGAAACTCGCCATGCCAAGACACACCATCGCTGTGACGACATTGGAAATATGAATAAACACGAGCAGAAGCAGAGACGTAGTCAGAAAGCCGCAAAACGCGACAGCGCGACGCGAAACCTTCAAGGGCAGCAGCCCGCTGATCAAAGATCCAAACCCGCCAAAAAGAAGCGGCAGCACCGCCAGAAATGCAGCTCGTCCAGCAGTCTGGCCACGAGCTTCCCGCAGGTAAGTTGGCAGCCACGTGATGTAGAAGTACCAGACAAACGAACAGCCAAAATACTGCAGCCCAAGTAACGCAACTTGCGGCTTCAGCAAGATTGCCAGCCAGCTTCGCTTAGCGCTGCCGTGCTCCACCACGACGCCGCGTGTGCTCTCAATCAGTTCAAGTTCTGCGGCGTTGACACTCTTATGCTCCGATGGCCGATCACGAAACCACAAGCCAAACACAAAGCACCAAACTACTCCGAGGATCGCAAACAGTACGAATCCCCATCTCCACCCCACCAGCGCAATCGCGCCAAGTACCAGCGGAGGAGTCACCGCCCCACCCCATCGCGTGCACGCCCACATCAACGACTGCGCCCTCATCCGTTCCTTTTTCGGCAGCCAGACGCTCAGCATACGCGTCAGATTTGGAAAGCATCCTGCCTCGCCGGCGCCAAAGCAAAAGCGAATCACCCACATCGAACCTACGCTCCAGGCGGCACCGGTAAGGGCCGTGAATGCAGACCACGCCAGCACAATCTGCAATAGAACTCGCCGAGGTCCAATGCGGTCTCCCAGCAATCCCATGGGCAGCTCGAACAGTGCATAGGAAAGTCCAAACGCCCCGAACACCAAACCCATCTGTGCCTTATCCAGGTGAAGATCCCGAGAGATCGGTCCCGCAGCTTGCGACAACGCCACCCGCTGAACATAGGAGAGAACCGCAAGGGAGATCGCCATACTGACGACGCCATAGCGCGCGCGGCTTGGTTTCATGGGGCTAGACCTCAAGGAATCGAAAACAAATATTGTGCGGGTTCACTTGGTTCGAAGACCCAAACATACACGCCAAACAAGAAGTCCACATACTCCCACATCAATGGGCGCGGCGCAATTGAGGCTTCAATTGATTGACACCGCAGCATCACAATTAGTATACAGAATACAGTTTATTCACTCGAATCATCCCTTCAACACGCGACAAATCCAAGTAAGCACCGCATCATGATAGATTCAGGGTCGACGAGATTACCCTATCCCCGGAAAACATAATGACCGACAAAAAGAAGTTTCGCTCCGCTGCATGGTTTGGCTCCACCGATAAAGACGGCTTCATTCACCGCAGCTGGATGCGTAGCTATCCCGATGAAGTCTTCGATGGCCGCCCGGTCATCGGCATCTGCAACACCTGGTCCGAACTCACCCCCTGCAACTCACACTTTCGAGAGATCGCAGAACGCGTCAAGCGCGGCGTGTGGGAGGCCGGCGGCTTCCCGGTAGAGTTCCCCGTTACCTCACTCGGCGAGACCAACATCCGCCCCACCGCCATGCTTCTGCGAAACCTCGTCAGCATGGACGTTGAGGAATCCATCCGCGCCAACCCCATCGACGGAGTAGTTCTGCTCTGCGGCTGCGACAAGACCACTCCAGCGCTCATCATGGGAGCCGCGAGTTGCGACCTCCCGACAATCGTCGTCTCCGGTGGCCCCATGCTGAACGGCAAGTTTCGCGGCCGCGACATCGGCTCCGGCACTGACGTCTGGCGGTACAGCGAAGAGGTAAAGGCCGGCACCATGGGCCTCGTCGAGTTCCGGGAAGCGGAGACATGTATGTCGCGCTCCGCAGGCCACTGTATGACCATGGGCACCGCCTCCACAATGGCCTGCATGGTAGAGGCTCTGGGAATGGGCCTGCCGCACAACGCGGCTATTCCCGCATCAGACTCACGCCGCCTCGTCCTCGCTCACCAAACCGGTCGCCGAATCGTAGAGATGGTCCACGAAGACCTGCGCATCTCAAAGATCCTCACCCGCGAAGCCTTCGAGAACGCCATCCGCGTTAACGGTGCCGTCGGCGGATCTACCAACGCAGTCATCCACTCCATCGCCATCGCCGGTCGTACCGAAGTCAGCCTCAACCTGGGTGACTGGGATGTGCTTGGCGAAAAGGTCTCAACCCTTGTCAACCTGATGCCCTCCGGCCAGTTCCTGATGGAGGACTTCTACTACGCAGGCGGTCTACCAGCGGTCATTCGGTCACTTGGGGAAAACGATCTCCTGCATCGCGACGCTCTCACAGTCAATGGCAAAACCATCTGGGAGAATTGTTCCGACGCCCCCAACTGGAACGACGAGGTCATTCGTCCAGTCGGGAATCCCCTCACAGAAAAAGGCGGTATTGCAGTCCTCAAGGGCAATCTCGCCCCTGACGGAGCCGTACTGAAGCCGTCAGCCGCCTCACCACACTTGCTCAAGCATCGCGGCCCGGCAGTAGTCTTCAGCAGCATCGAGGACTACCACGCGCGCATCGACGACCCAGATCTCGTCGTAGATGAGAACTCCATTCTCGTTCTGCAAAACTGTGGACCCCGCGGCTATCCCGGAATGCCAGAAGTCGGCAATATGGGCTTGCCGTCCAAGGTCCTGCGCAAGGGGATCAAGGACATGGTGCGCATCTCCGACGCCCGCATGAGCGGCACGGCATACGGCACCGTAATCCTCCACGTCGCGCCCGAGGCAGCCATCGGCGGCCCGCTCGCTTTAGTGCAGGACGGCGATATGATTGAACTCGATGTCGCAGAACGCAAGCTACACCTCGAAGTCTCCGAAGAAATCCTCGCCGAGCGCCGCCTCACATGGACCGCCCCAGAGCACTCCATGAAGGGTGGCTACCAGGAACTCTATCGCGACCGAGTCACTCAGGCAGACAAAGGCGCAGACTTCGACTTCCTCCTCGGCTGTCGCGGAGCCGGAGTTCCCCGAGAGTCCCACTAAACTTACGACCCATGCTCGAACTACTTCATCGCAGAAAGAGAACACATTGAAACTCCTTAGATACGGTTCAATCGGCCAGGAAAAGCCCGGCATGCTGGATTCAGACGGCGTGCTTCGTGATCTCTCCCAACACATCCCCGATGTAGCCGGCGCGGCGCTCTCGCCCGCCTCCCTTGCCAAACTCGCGGCGATCGATCCTGAAACTCTACCAGTCGTAAGCGGCAATCCACGGATGGGATCCTGCGTCCCGCAGCCCGGCAAATTCATCTGCATCGGGCTCAATTACTCCGACCACGCTGCCGAATCCGGCATGGCGGTTCCCGTCGAGCCAGTCGTCTTTATGAAGGCAAGCTCCTGCATCTGCGGCCCCGACGACAACGTCGTCATTCCCCGGGGATCCAAGAAAACCGACTGGGAAGTCGAACTTGGTGTCGTCATCGGCTCAGTCGCAAAATACGTCTCCGAAGCGGACGCGCTCTCCTACGTCGCAGGCTATTGCCTCATCAACGACGTCTCCGAGCGTGCCTACCAACTCGAAGGAACTGGCCAGTGGGTCAAGGGCAAGAGTGCCGACACCTTCGGCCCCACCGGCCCGTGGCTCGTCACAACGGATGAGATCACAGACCCGCAGAATCTCGGCATGTGGCTCGAAGTCGACGGCCATCGCTACCAGACCGGCACCACCAGCACGATGGTATTCGGTGTCGCACACCTGGTCAGCTACCTTAGCCGCTTCATGAGTCTGCATCCCGGCGACATTATCTCCACCGGCACGCCCCCGGGAGTCGGCCTCGGCCAAAAGCCACCCGTATTCCTTCGTTCAGGCAACAAGATTCGCCTGGGTGTCGACGGCCTCGGCGAACAGAATCAGCTAGTCGTCGCAGACCCCGCCGACGTAACTGCCTAACATTCAAACCCGCTAGAACCCCGAGGGCTTCACCCAGAAGCTCTCGGTCCAAGTGCCACCCGGCGCAATGTACTGCTGCTCCTTGTACAGCCCCTTCTGCGCCAGATTCATCGAATCAGTGATGCCCGCCATAGGTTCGAACGCAACGAAATTCAGGTCCTGCGGCGGCCGACGTGTTGCACCAGCAGGAAGTGGTGCAGGCGGAACCGTCGGATCTGGCGAGTAGATCACCGACGCGAGATACTGCGGCCCAAACTGCAGCTCAATCTTCTGCTTCTTCCCAGTCACAGAGAATTTGGACCGGCCATTTGTGTCGCGAATTAGATCGCCAAACACATGGTCAAGATCGTAGTCCTTCAACCTTCCTGCCTGTGGGTCGGGGAACATAGCTTCGATCGCACCAGTCTCGCCCGTGGGAACCTTATTCGCCGCAAGCAAGTACTGCTTCCGGGCACCAACCCCGATCACCCAATCTTCACGCTTCGAATCTGTCAATTGGTAATAAGGATGGAAGCCAATAGCCACCGGCATTGGATCTGTGCTGAGGTTCACAATCCTCGTTTGCACCTGCAACACACCATCTTCAAGGCGCTGTGTAATCTCAATCGTATGGGCAAATGGAAACTGAGCCATCCAGTCCGGATGCTTATAAAAATCCAACCGACACGTCAGCCAGGCGGCCTTCTTATCCGACTTCATTTCGACAATCTCCCAATAGGGATTCTGAGTTAAAAATCCATGAATCGGAATTGCCCCGCGAATATTCCCAAGCGACATATTAAAGTTGTACTTCTTGCCATTCGCATAAAACCCTTGCTCGTCAAGCCGATTCGCCCATGGCCCCAGAAATGGAATTCCAACCAGGCCCGGACGTGCCTTGAACTCCTCCACAGAGGCATACGGGAAGCGAAGAATCTTCTGTCCATTGACCGTCATGTCAAACACAACATCGCCAACTGACGGCAGGATCGAGACAACCGTCTTATGCTGCGTATCTTCCAGCTGTACAACATCGCCGTTACGATGTGCTGCATACTGACCAGGCAACGGCACAGCCAATGCGAGCAATATTACGGTCGCACTAGCTGAACGAATAAAATTCGTGGAATTAGCCATAAGGTTCTCCCGAAGGATTATACCGAAAATCAATAAAAGAGCAGCGCTCGTTGAATCAAGCAGTTACCCCAATTCACAATCGTCACAACAAATAGTTTGGCGGGGTGATCCTCGAATGGCGACATTGAAGACAATTTCCGATAGCTATGCGGCGCACCGGTATTCTCGTCTGTTTGTCATTCCGTCGGGATCCGCTTCTCAATTGGCTAAGAACGATTCCTCGTGTTCGCAGTACTAACGGACTGCGAGTGTGAAGGCATACAGTGTGTCGCCTGCACCAGTCAAAATCCACTGTTTGCCATCCAGCATGTACGTGATCAAGCCATTCGATTCATTCGCCCCCAACTCCTTATGCCACAGTACCTGCCCTTTGTCTGCGTTATATACAATTAAGTTTTTCTGATCGTCACCAGTGATCAAGAGATTGCTGGCGGTCGTCAGAATACTCGCCCCCACTGTACCCGGAGCGTTATTCATATTCGGATATTCGTGCGTCCACGCGGACTTGCCAGTAAGTGGATCAATCGCCTTCAAAACACGAGTCGAAAGCCCGATGCCCGCACCCGTCCCACCATAGCCAGATGGATGCGCGCTAGTATCCAGCAAATAGTGAATACTCTTCCCTTCCACCGCATTCACATACATCAGGCCGCTCTTCTGGTTGTAAGCCGGAGACTCCCAATTCGTTGCATTCACCATATTGATCGAACCGCCGATCGACGGATCTTTATCCGGAATGGGAATCGGTTCACCTTTCGGCGAAAGGCCAGTGTAGTAGTCAAGTGGCACATAAGGCTTCACAACCAGATACTTCCCGGTAACACGATCCAGTGTGACGAAGAAGCCATTACGCGCAGCTTGAGATAGTAGCTTTCGCGGCTTCCCATTCACCATCGCATCAATCAATATTGGAGCAGTCGTGTTATCCCAATCGTGCGTATCGTGCGGCGATACCTGGAAGTACCATTTCAGTTTTCCGGTATCGAGATTCAGAGCAACAATAGCCTCTGTCCAAAGATTTGCTCCAGGTCGACCTTGCCCCGCAAACACTGGATTCGTATTTCCGGTCGGCCAATAGATCAGATTAAGGTCGGCATCATAGGTCCCGGGCATCCATGTCATGCCGCCCCCGTGTTCGGACGATGCAGCATTGGGCCACGTCTTCAAGGCAGGATCACCCGTTCGCGGAGTAGACCACCAGGTCCACTGCAGCGCACCAGTCTCCGGATCAAACGAGTCAAGGAAGCCGGGCATATCCATCGCGTCTCCGCCCACTCCAACAATCACATGGTTCTTGATGACAATGGGCGCGGACGTCGAGAAGTATTGCTTCCGGGCATCCGCGAAATTCTTCTTCCAGAGCTCTTTGCCCGTCGTCGCATTCAACGCGACCAGCCAGTTGTCTGGGGTCAAAAAGTAGACTATAGACTTCCACATTCCCACTCCGCGCTGGCCCACAAGATGGCCGCCATGGTCAACCCAGTCATAGTGCCACAGCTCTTTGCCGATCTTCGCATCCAGCGCCCAAACGTGGTCTGGAATGGTGATATAAAGAACCCCATTGACCAGCAGCGGCGTACATTTCAGCACGGGCTCGGGGGCACCGCGCTGGGCACCGACTGTGTCAATTTTGAAAGTCCAACCCGACGTAAGCTTGTCGACGTTGGCCGGAGAAATATCAGTCAGCGTGCTATACCGCTGGCCCGTATAGTCGCCATTGAAAGTTGTCCAGCTATCGACCGGAGTCTTTCCGATCACCTTAGGGTCGAGTGATACTTCAGAAGGCGTCTGAGACCAACCGACAGATAATCCAGCAAGAGCCACACAAAGCAAAAGTACAGATTTCATTTGAGCGACTCCAGATAGGCCGTTACATCGTGCATTTCGAGGTCCTTCAGCGTCTGAATCATCTTCTGGTGCGGTGCTAGCGGGTCCTTTGTTTGCACATCCACACTCCCGTCACGGGTTATGACATGAGACTTCCCTGCGCCATCCACCAGGGTTACTTTGAAGTCGCTGATCTGCGTAACTCGTCCACTTACAATCGTGCCGTCGTTCGTCTTTACCGTCGCGGTTATTGCGAGAGAGTTGTCAGTTGGGCGGTTCGGCCAGATCCACCCGCGCTGCAACTGGTCAGCGCTACGGAACCTGCCGGCGATATGCGCAAAGCTGCCCTCCGCATGGCACGAGGTGCAATTGGCCGCCACATAGGCCCTACCCTTTGCAGCATCACCAACAACTATATTCTGCAGTTGATAGGTTCCCCGGTTGGCAACCTCCTCTACTTGCAGATGTAGAAATTCCGACACTTGCTTGAGCTCGTCCTCATTCAATGTCTTGAACGAGGGCATACCCTTTTCAGGCCGCCCCGCTTTCAGAAAACTCGCTAGATGCTCCCCATGGTCGTCGCCCAGAACCGCGTCCGAGACGATCAGGCTTGGGCCCTCCGCCCCACGAGCCTGCGGACCATGGCAGAACGCGCAGTTCTTCTGGTAGATCGGCGCACCCAGCGCCGCCGCCGCCTTATCTGGCGCCGGGCCCAAACCCAGAAACAGGCGCGTCGCCGCAGCCCGCTGTTCCGGTGTGCTGCCGCCGCGTCCACCGCCTTGCGGTACGTCCTGCGCAGTCGATCTTACGAACGGAATTGCCATGCCCCCGGCAAGAGCGAACAAGATGAATCGACGAAACATTGAGAATCCTTTCCAGCAATCATTTAGATTCCAGCTCGAAATCCTTCGCCAAACGCTCAGTCACCATGCGTCAACCCCCACCGTGACTGGCCATAGAATCCCACGCGTAGTCTTTCTGCATGGGACTCTTGGTCAATTAATGCGCGGCATGCGCCTTGTAGGTCTTGCTAAAGTGATTTCGGCTGTTCGTCACAGTCATCAGGCCTGTCGGCGTAATCTCCACGCCAACCGAATAGCCTTCATCCGGCAACGCCTCCAGATTCGCAATGAAGTTCGGATCGCCATTCAGGTCCGGGTACCGCACTGAATAGTGCGTCTTCCATAGCCCTTCAAGGTTCGCAATAGAGTTTACTGTCTTGATCACAGCTTCGTCGCCACCCTTGGTTGGCCCGTTCTGCATCAGTGCCACAACCGGGCTTAGCGCAACGCTCGGTGGACTGCTCGAAAGGTCCATCCCATGGCCCGTCACGAAGTACAGGTCGACCTTCCCAATCTTGTTCACCGGGCAAAGCAGCTGAATTTCTTTATTCCAGGTCAGGTCGCCAAGCTCCAGAACCCGCGTGTTTCCGAAGGTAATCAGCGTTCCGAGTGAGCGATTATTCTCATCGCCGCCGTCCTTTTCCTTGCCAGGAACATTGGCGCAAGCCGCATTCGCCTGACCAGCACCCGGTAGCGGGGCCTCCGGCGATTTTCCGTCAGCCGTCACAAATTGAAGATGCATCGAGCCAATATCCAGCTTCTGTCCAACCGAAGCCGAGATGTGAGGATGTCCCTCATACGCCGCAACCCACCCCGGATACCGCGCCGAAGGCGAGCCCTGGCTCTGCCGCGGGTTGGCATT
>JAYVZU010000420.1:0-12010 GCA_043783075.1 Rhodanobacteraceae bacterium | reverse complement strand
CCAAGGCTGACGCTGTCTATCTCGCACCTGACCCTGACCGCGAAGGCGAGGCCATCGCCGCGCACCTCGCCATGCAGCTAACGCCCATGTTGAAAAAGGGCGCCACAATTCAGCGCGTAACCTTTAATGAAATCACGCAGAAAGCCGTCAAAGCCGCCTTCCAGCACGCCCGCCCCGTCAACGAGAACCTCGTAGACGCCCAGCAAACCCGCCGCGTTCTCGACCGCCTCGTCGGCTATCAGATCTCCCCGCTCCTCTGGGATAAGGTCCGCCGCGGTCTCTCCGCCGGCCGCGTCCAGACCGTCGCTCTCCGCCTCATCGTCGAGCGCGAACGCGAGATCAACGCCTTCGTCCCCGTCGAATACTGGAACATCGGCGCCGACCTCAAGCCCGCCAAGGGCACCGACTTCACAGCCAAATTCACCGGTATCGACGGTACATCCTCCCGCGTAGCCAATGGCGTCGACGCCGAGGGCAAGGAGCAGTGGCTAGCCGGAGCTCTCCCTAATCAGGCCGAGACCGACAAGGTTCTCGCCCAGCTCAACAACGCCAAGTGGAGGGTTGCCAGCGTAGAGCGCAAAGAACGCTCCCGCAAGCCGACCGCCCCGTACATCACCAGCAAGCTCCAGCAGGACGCCTCCAACCGCCTCGGATTCAACGTCCGCCGCACCATGGGCGTTGCCCAGCGGCTGTACGAAGGCATTGAAATCGGGTCTGCCGGAACTGTCGGTCTCATCACTTACATGCGTACCGATTCCACCCGCGCCTCGGCCGATTCCATCACAGCGGCCCGCGAATTCGTCCAGAAATCCCTCGGCACACAGTATTTGGCGAAAGACCCGATCGACTACAAGGGCAAGAGCGACGCGCAGGACGCCCACGAAGCCATTCGTCCCACCAACCCCGAGTACACCCCCGATTCCATCAAGCAGTACCTCTCCGACGAGCAGTACAAGCTCTACAAGCTCATCTGGCAGAAGTTCGTCTCCTCGCAGATGGCTCCCGCCGTCTTCGACCAGACCACCATCGAGATCGCCGCCAGGGCCGACCGCACCTACGACTTCCGCATCAGCGGCTCAATCCTCAAGTTCAAGGGTTTCCTCGCCGTCTGGGAGACAGCCTCCGAGGACACCATCCTGCCCGACGTCAAGGCCGGCGACCCGCTCTCCGCCCTCGCCGTCAACTCCGAGCAGAAGTTCACCGAGCCACCCCCGCGCTTCAACGAGGCCTCGCTCGTCAAGGTTCTCGAAGAAAAGGGAATCGGCCGCCCCTCTACTTACGCCTCCATCATCAACACCATTCAGGATCGCGACTACGTCAAGAAGATCGGCGGAAAGTTCATCCCGACCGAGATCGGCATGGTCGTGACAGAACTCCTCGTCAAGAACTTCCCCTACATCTTCGAGACCAGCTACACCGCCACGCTCGAAGGCGAGTTGGACGCAGTAGAGGCCGGACAGGAACGCTGGACCGACCTCCTCGACGGCTTCTATACCCATCTCGAAAAAGAACTGAAGGTCGCTGAGCGCGACATGGAAGACATCAAGCGCAGCGAGCAGGCGACCACAGAAATCTGCGAGAAGTGCGGCTCCCCCCTCATCCTCAAATGGGGCAAGTTCGGCAGCTTCTTCTCCTGTTCGGCCTTCACCAACGCCAAGCCGGTCGTCATCGCCGCCGCTCCGTGGAAGAAGGATTCCAAGGCCGTCCTCAAAAAGGTTCTGGGCAACTTCCACTTCCCCATGATCGTCAAGAGCGTCACCTTCGACGAGACCAACTTCCAGCAGGAAGTCGCCGACGCCAAGGAGTTCGCCAAAGCCGTCGCGGTCGCCCAGACCAAGGGCAAGAAGGTTGTCGCCGAGGCTGTCTCCTGCGACTTCACCAAGGAGAACATCGCCGCCAAACCCGACCTCACCGCTCCCGGTGCCGACGAAGCCCCCGAAGAGGAGTTCTGCGACAACTGTGGCCGCCAAATGGTGCTCAAGAACGGCCCCTGGGGTCCGTTCATGTCCTGCCCCGGCTACTCGGACGACCCACCCTGCAAGACCATCCGCAAGCTGACGCAGAAGGTCCAGCAGAAGCCACCCGTGATCCTCGACGAGATGTGCCCCAAGTGCGGCAAGCCCTTGCTCCGCCGCGAGGGCTCCTACGGCGAGTTCGTCGCCTGCTCCGGCTATCCGAAGTGCAAGTACGTCAAGCAGGACCTGCTAGACGTGAAATGCCCCAAGGATGGCGGCGATATCGCGGTCCGCAAGACCAAGCGCGGCGACACGTTTTACGGCTGCGTCCACTACCCCAAGTGCGACTTCTCGTCGAACCTGAAACTAGTCGACGAGACTTGCCTAAAGTGCGACTCTGCGTACCTTCTGGAGTTCGGCAACAAGGAAGGCACCTACCTCGTCTGCCCCAACAACCGCGAGTTCCTGCCCAAGCGCCGTCCGCGCAAAGGTCAAACCGCCGAAATCCCGAATACGCCCGAATGCACCTACGAGCGCCGCATCGGCCCCCCGAAATCCGTCGAATCCGAAGAAGTTGAAGAAGAAGCCGCCGTCGCATAAAGCGGCCCTCTAACGTTTGTCATCCGTCCGCAAAGCCGGAGGACCTGCTTTTCGCTTGTGCCCTTTTATTTGTCATTCCGCAGCCCAGCGGAAGAATCTGCTGTTTTCAACCCTCGAAAGGAACCACCATGGCCACCCCGCAAGACGCAGAACTCGTCCTAAAACTCTACGAACTCCGCACCGAAGCCGTACTCCGCGAAGCCCGCAAGTTCGTCGCAACCTTCAACCCCAAGACCATCGACGAACTCCTCGCCCTCCAGCGCGACGCAGGCTCGCAGAACAACGCCTATTGGCGTCAGGCCCTCAGCTACTGGGATATGGCGGCAGCCTTCGTCAATCGCGGCGCGCTTGACCCAGAACTCTTCGCCGATACCTGCGGCGAATCCCTCTTCTATTACGCCAAGTTCTCGGCCCTGCATGCAGAGTACGAGCAGGCCATCGGCTCGCCCTTCATGCGCCAGGTCTCCATCGCAATCGAGACATTCCCCGTCATCAAGGAAAAGTACGCCTTCTTCCTCAAGCGCTTCCAGCCCAAAAGCTAAACCCACCGTCCTTGGCTGTCAGCTAAAAGCTATCAGCTGTTCGATACATCCGCTATTTTCGTGTCAAGCGAAATATCCTGCGCGAGGTTCGCAACCATCGCAGAATCAATCACTTGAGCCAAAAGAAAAATGGCACGATCACTACACCCACCCTGCTAAACTAGTAACAGCGATCAAAGAAAGGCCCCGGAGACATCCCGGGGCCTTTAGCCTTTTGTACTTAAGTCCCTTATATCCGGACTTTACGTACTTTAGGGGGAGGGGGGAACCCCTCCTGACAAGCTCTACTCGTCATCCCCACGCAGCTTAGCGATCACGCCGAAATCCTCCAGCGTCGTCGTATCGCCGGTCACCGTTCCAGTCGTAGCTAACTCCCGCAGCAACCGCCGCATAATCTTGCCCGACCGGGTCTTCGGCAGCATCTGCGTGAATCGAAGATCGTCCGGCCGAGCCAGTGCCCCGATCTCCTTCGCCACCCATTGCCGCAGCTCCTGCTTCAAAGCGTCGGTCGGCTCATAGCCTTCATCCAGCGTCACAAACGCAGCAATTGCCTGCCCCTTCAGGTCGTCGGGACGCCCAACCACAGCCGCCTCCGCAACCTTCGGATGCGCGACCAGAGCCGACTCAATCTCCATCGTGCCCAGCCGATGCCCACTGACGTTGATGACGTCGTCCACCCGCCCCATCAGCCAGTAGTAGCCGTCCACATCGCACCGCGCACCATCACCAGTGAAGTAGCTACCCGGAATCTCCGAGAAGTAAGCCGTCTGGTACCGCTCCGCGTCGCCATAGATCGTCCGAGCCATCGAAGGCCACGGCTTCCGCACGACCAGCAAGCCGCCCTGTCCAGCCGGCACAGGTTCGCCTTCCTTGGTCACAACTTCCGGCAAAATCCCAAAGAACGGCCGCGTCGCCGAACCCGGCTTGGTCGGTACTGCACCCGGAATCGGCGCAATCATAATCGAGCCCGTCTCGGTCTGCCAGAACGTATCTACAATCGGGCAGCGCTCCTTGCCGATCTCGCGGAAGTACCACATCCACGCCTCGGGATTGATCGGCTCACCCACCGTCCCTAGCAGCCGCAGCGAATCCAGCGAGTGCTTATGGACGAACTGATCGCCCCACTTGATAAACGCCCGAATTGCCGTCGGAGCGGTGTAGAAGATCGTCACCTTGTGGTCGTCGATGATCTTCCAGAAGCGGTCATTCTCCGGCCAGTTCGGCGCGCCCTCGTACATCACCACGGTCGAGCCATTCTGCAGCGGCCCATAGACGACGTAGCTATGTCCAGTCACCCAGCCGATATCAGCCGTACACCAGTAAACATCGTGCTCCTGCAAATCGAAGACGTACTTCGACGTCAGGTAAGTCTGGACGGAATAACCGCCCGTCGTATGCACCAGGCCCTTCGGCTTCCCGGTCGTTCCAGAGGTGTACAGGATGTAGAGTGGGTCTTCAGAGTCCATGTGCTCGCACTCGCACACCGGCGAGGCGGTTGCCATGGCATCGTGCCAATACACATCGCGGCCTGCAATCATCGTGATCGGCGTCTTCGTCTCCGTCTCCGGCGCACCTTCAACCGTCGAGCGCTTGTACACCACGACAGCCTGCACGCTGGGACACTTCTCCAGCGCCTCGTCGACGATCGACTTCAGCTTCACCTCGCTGCCACGCCGGTAACTGACATCCTGCGTAATCACTGCGATGCAGGATGAGTCATTCACGCGGTCCACAATCGCGTGCGCCGCAAACCCGCCGAAGATGACCGAGTGCACTGCGCCAATCCGAGCACACGCCAGCAATGCAATCGCCAGCTCCGGACACATGCCCATGTAGATCGCCACGCGGTCGCCGCGCTTCACGCCGAGGTTCTTCAACACGTTCGCAAACCGCTGCACTTCGACATGCAACTCGCCGAAGGTGATCTTCCGTACCTCACCCGGCTCGCCTTCCCACAGCAGCGCGACCTTATCCTTGCGTGCGCCCAAGGCGTGCCGATCGACGCAGTTGTGCGTCAGGTTCAGCTTGCCGCCGTTGAACCACGTTGCCGAGCCCATCTCGCCTTCAACGACCGAGGTGAATGGCGCGAACCAATCCAACTCAGCGGCAGCATCTGCCCAAAAGCTGGAGGGGTCTTCGATGCTTTGGCGGTAAAGCTCGTCGTATGCGGCCATCGAACCGATGCGGGCCTTTGCCGCAAACTCTGGCGGCGGCGGAAACACGCGATTTTCGCGGAGCAATGATTCCATGTTCGTACCTACTGATGCGGCGTCCGCTGAGCTCGACAAACTGTTCTCCCCCTGATTGCTTCGACTATGGTGCGACCAGAAAAAGGTACGCTATCGCGCTTGTGAAGAGCAATGCCTTGCCATGCCTGCAGGGTTGTGCGCTCAGCGGTTTGTGAACGTGAGAATTCTTTGACTGGTCATCGAGTAACGTGTAACTTCAACCAATCTCAACCACTACACTCTATCCGCAAAGAAATATGGGCCCCATGAACGACGCACTAGTGGTTGCAGCGTCCTGCCTGATGGTCCTGGCTCCTTGCCTGGTCGCGGTTTTCTCGTCTGGCGGTGATTCGTCCGGCGATTCTGGTCCGGTGGTCGATCAGACCAATTGGCAGCCTCCAATCATCGCCCATGGGGAAGTTCCCGCCCGAGCTCGACGCCCAAAGCAGATGGACTCCCGCTGGTAGACTAAGCGTGTGTCCTTTACAGTGTCTTCCATGATCGGCGTCTTCCTTGGCTTCGTCTTCGGCGTCGGTTGTGCGCTCGCGGTGATGTACTCCATTTACATGGGTGGCTACCGTGCGGCGGTACGCGATAGCCTTTTGCCTACACCGCCTGAACGGCTGACTAAAGCCCGCGCGGCGAAGGATAGCAGCATCTTCGGCTAGCTGACGGCGCCCACACGATCCGCGTCCCGCCGCCGCAGTTCTTCCCGCAGCATGGCAACATCGTCGGTCAGTTTCCTGACAGCCAGCAGCATCTCCGAGACCTCTTCCTCTTCGTCGCTTGGCTTCATTACCTCGACAAAGAAAGTCCCATTTGGCTCCAGCGCACAGCGACGAACCTCCGAAAAGGTATCGACGCCTTGCTTGTGCAGCACAGAGAGAAGCTCTTCTTCGGTCAAGGTCTCCGATCGCAGTGCCGCATAGTCGACTGCGCCATCCGTTATCAACGTCGTCGAAGTTCCCTGGAGCGCCTGATTCAACTTGGGAACGTAAAACAGCACCCGTGTGAGCGCCCAGTTGATCACCAGCAGCGATAAGGCCCCGAGGATTCCACCCGAGACAGAGTTGTCTTCGCCAATCATGGAGTTCTGAACCGTATTCGAAAGGCTGAGTAGAACCACCAGATCGAACGGGTTCAATTGCGCGAGCTCTCGCTTGCCAAACAAGCGTAAGAACCCGATCAACGCCAAATAGACGATCATGGGGCGCAGAATCTTCTCAAGAATCGGAACCTGCATGTGGAACATACTCTGCAAAATGCTGTGCATCAAATTCGGCCTCCTCAGGCTTCTTTCAACTAGGCGTGAAGCTTCTTATGCCAATCCCATGCACTGCCGATAATGTCGTCGAGGTCAGGATGTTCCGCATGCCAACCAAGATCGCGCTGAATTGCATCCGAACTCGCCACCAGAACCGCCGGATCGCCCGGTCGACGGTCGCACACTTCCACCGGAATCGCATGTCCTGTAATTCGCCGCACCGAATCGATAACCTGCAGGACTGTGAAGCCCTGCCCGTTGCCGATGTTGTAAATCATGCTCCTCCGTTCGCCGCTAAGTGCCTGCAGAGCAAGCAGATGAGCGTTGGCCAGGTCGGCAATGTGGATGTAGTCCCGAACGCAGGTGCCATCCGGCGTGGGGTAGTCGTGGCCGAAGATCTTGATACTGGCCCGGCGGCCCAGGGCAACATCCAGAATGAGCGGAATCAAGTGCGACTCCGGCTCATGATTCTCCCCGTACCCTTCAGCCGCGCCAGCGACGTTGAAGTACCGCAGCGCGGCAAACCGCAGCCCATGGGCCTCGCTCATCCACCGCATCATGTACTCGGAGAGCAGTTTGCTTTCTCCATAGGGGTTGGTCGGCTTCAGCTTGGCATCCTCGAAGATCGGGCTACTCTCCGGTTCGCCGTAGCAGGCGGCGGTGGAGCTGAAGACAATTTTGTCATGTCCAGTCGCCAGCATGGATTCCAACAAACTCAATGTTCCAACAGTGTTATTCCGAAAGTAGATTTCCGGATATTTCACCGACTCTCCGGCCTCGATCAGCGCCGCAAAGTGCATGATACCGTCAAATTTCCCCGCTGCAAGCGTAGCTTCCAGCAGCTTGCGGTCTTCCAGCGCACCCTCGACAAACCGGGCACCTTCCGGCACGGCGGAGCGCTTACTGTGGCACAATTTGTCGTAAATACAGACATCATGGCCGCCGCGGAGCAACAGCCTGCTTACGGTTCCACCGATGTATCCAGCTCC
The DNA here is from genome assembly GCA_043783075.1 of Rhodanobacteraceae bacterium. Taxonomy (GTDB): domain Bacteria; phylum Acidobacteriota; class Terriglobia; order Terriglobales; family Acidobacteriaceae; genus Edaphobacter. The sequence goes on along the minus strand of JAYVZU010000420.1, from coordinate 4,432 downwards.
GCCAGTCACCAAAATCTTCATGCAATCCTCTTTCTTCGTCATCATGGGTGAAACTTTAGGAATCTCACTGCAACAAAAGTACCAGTGCGAATGGTTACGTCCTCTGGCACACTCGATTGTGTTACTTTAGTGTTGCCGAAGGGGAGCAATACGGCGTAGGGAATCGAGCTCTGTATCTCCCGTCTATCTTAAATTGAGCGAAACTAACTGCACCCCGTGTTTTCATTTTGGAATGTCGCTTTTCATCCCGAATCTTGTGGGGAATGTGTAGTTTAGCTCTGGGACCTCGATTCTTTGTTGGGCGTTTGCTGACTTGTTGAGCCCGTAACCGTCCATCCGTTATTGCTGAAGGCACTAATATCTGCATCTAAATGATTACCTCGGCGCAACAAGCCGGGCCCTGACAAAGGACCTTTCAAGATGGCAAAGCCGTTACGCAGCGAAATCAAGGATCCGCCGAATAGACAGTTCGAGCACTTTGGCGTCCTCGACTCAGGCAGCCAGAGCAAAGGCGCGTTCTTCGGATCGATTGTTTTCAATCTCATTCTGATGCTCATCGCAATCATCATTGGCGCATCGGTCAAGAAGACGATTGATGAGCGCAAGAAGATGGATCTGACGTTTGTCGTGCCGCTCAAGGAGAAACCGCCTGAGCCGATCAAGCCGAAGGTTCCGCCTCCACCCAAGCTTCCGCCTCCGCCCAAGCCGATTGAGACGCCGGAGCCACCCAAGATCAAGCTGCCAGAAGTAAAGCTGGTCGAACCGCCGAAGCCGATGCCCGTCGTGGCGCCGAAGCCGGTGCCAGTCATCGTACCTGCGCCACCCAAGATTCAACAGGCTGCTGCGGCACCCAAGGTTGTGTCAGTTACGATGGCGGCGAAATCTGCCTCGGTCGTCAATAATGATCCGCATCCGTCGGCCGTAGCCCTTGGCCATCCGGATAGTCCCGTTCCGTTCCAGAAGAGCGGTCCGGCTGTCGCAAACGTCAACATGAACCGCGGTATGCAGGGTATGCCCCCGACGAACTCCGGCGGTGGACCTCCGGCGACCAAGATTCAGCTTGGCAATGGCAGCCCTGGCGGCCAAATTGGCGGAACGGCTGTCGCCAAGGTTGAAGGTGTGAAGATTGGCGGGTGTATCGGTTGCACTGGTACAGGCCCGGGTAATGGCAACAAACCACAGGCAGCGCAGGTTGGTTTGGGTCAGACACTCGCCGCCGCACCGACGCCAACGCAGATCGCCAAGGCTCCCATGAAGACTGCGCCTCAGGTTCTGTTCAAGCCGAAGCCGGCTTATACCGATGACGCAAGAAACCAGCACATTGAAGGCACGGTCTACGTCAAGATCAAGGTTGCTGCATCCGGCGTGGTCACGGTTGTAGGAGTGCAGAACGGTCTGGGCCATGGTCTCGACGAATCTGCCGTTCGCTGCGCACAGGGAATCCGTTTCAAGCCCGCGGTCGATGCTGCGGGCAACCCGGTCGATTGGGAAGGTGTTGTAAATATCACGTTCCAGATTGCGTAGTCACTGCGTTGTCTATTGGTTGGCTGTACAGCATTTTTTTAGTGGTTGAGTGATTCTTTGTTCAGCATCATCAACTTAGGCGTACCGGGTCTGCTGGCCCATTTTTGAGCCGTAATTTTAGAGGAGCTGCACAAAATGATCTCAAGGAACAAAACCATCGCCGGACTCTCGCTGGCACTTCTCATCGCCACTGCACTCCCGGGTCACGCCGCTGGGTTTCCCCTCATCGGTAAAAAGAAGAAGGACGATACTCAGGTTGGCAAGAAGCTGACGCCTGCGCAGAGCGCCCTGATTGACAAGGCGATCGTTCGTGAGAAGAACGTCATCAAAGTTGTGCGGGAACGCGCTCCGCTCGTGGAGACCTACATCCAGAACATGAAGCCGGATGCAGTGATGCGCCAGGTTCCGGAGTCTGACCAGCACTTCCTTGGCCGCGTGGAGTTCGCCCGCATCATCGGCGATAACCCGTACCAAGATGGCCCCAAGGCGGGCAAAAAACAGTCCAGGACGGGTCACTTCCTGGGCTCGCTCAACTTCATCAAGGGCATTGGCGGCTCGCTGCACCTGCAGTTCAACGAAGCCGGATTCGTCCAGATGTTGCTGATGGATTCGAAGGACTTCGACAAGCAGCACTACAACTTCTACTTCGTCCGTAACGACTTCCTCGGTAGCATTCCGACGGCGGTCTTTGACGTGACGCCCGCAGGGAAGAGCAGCACCGGCCGCTTCTTCGGCCGTATCTGGGTCGAGACCGGCAATGGCAACGTCGTCCGCTTCAACGGAGACTTCGCCGGCTCCGAAAAGGATTACCACGAGTTCTTCCACTTCGATTCCTGGCGCACCAACGTACAGCCCGACCTGTGGCTGCCGACCAGCTTCTACGTAGAAGAGAGCGACCCCAAGAGCCAGACCAGCACCCTTAAGTTCAAGGCCATCAATCACGTTTGGGGCTATGTCCTGAAGGTCCCCACCGGGGCTGCCGAGAACACGAGCGTAGAGGTCCAGAATGCACAGGACGTCTCGAATGACGCTACCGACATCAGTCCGCTCGGTCAGCAGCGCGCGTTCAACAAGCAGGCCGAGGACAACGTCGTAGAGCGCTTGTTCCAGGCTGGACTTCTCGACGCTCCGAGCGAGTTTGATAAGACGCTTGAGGCTCTCGCAAACAACATTCTGGCGTACAACAACATTGCAGTTTCGGCCCCAATCCGCGTCCGTACGCTGTTGACCGAGCCGCTGGAATCGCTCGCCGTCGGTAACACGATCATTCTTTCCAAGAGCCTGATCGACACGACCGCGGTCGTCACTTCGGATGGTGCCCAGCAGATGGGTAACCTGAACGCTCTGCTTGCCTTCCAGCTTGCGCACATCCTCTCGGGCCACCGTCTAGATACGAAGTACGCGTTCGAAGATCGCCTCCTGTTCCCGGATAACTCGGCGTTCAAACGTATCCCGATGCACCACACGGATGCGGACAACAACGAGGCCGCGAAGAAGACGATCGAGCTGCTGAACGCCAAAGAACTTGTCGACAGCCAGAAATACTTCGGCCTGTACCTGCAGCAGTTGCAGACGCGGGTCAAGGGTCTGAAGGCTCTGAATGCGGCAATGATCGGCGACTCGCTGACCAAGAGCGACACCGACACGAGCTTCTGGCTTGCGTCGTTGCTGCCCAAGGCAGACAAGCTTGATGTGAAGGATCTGAAGCAGCAGGCCGCCGTGCCGCTCTCCAGCTTCCTGCGCTTCGATCCCTGGACCGATCAGGTGGTCACCATGCACACCGCGTTCGAGCCCATCCTGAGCCCCAGCGACAAGATGCCGTTTGAGGTCACGCCCGTCTACCTGAAGCTGACCTACTTCAAGGCTCCGGTTGATCCCTCTGCACCGCCTGCTGGTGGAGCCCCGGCTGCAACAGCGCCTGTAGCTGATCCCGCTGCGGCACCTGCACCTGTCACTCCGGCAGCGCCCGTGGTTGACCCTGGCACCGGTACAACGGCTGCCCCGGCACCTGCCACGCCGCCTGTAACCCCACCCGCTGCCTCGAACCTGAACTAACTCCTACTGCACGAACCCGGAGACAGACTGAGTCTGGTCTGTCTCCGTGCCTCACTCGAAATTGAGAAGACCCAATGTCGAACCTACAGGCACCCTCCCCCGGGATTTGAAGGCTGTATGAGTTACAGGAGATCGAGAATGACGAAGAGATGGTCCACCCTGATTGTTTACTTTGCAAGTTTGCTCGTCGCTGCACCTTCGCTGTGCGCTCAGGCTATCCATACGGCAGACCGTACGACACGAATTCAGGCCGGGGTTGGGGTGCTTGCGCTCAATCCTGACTACACGACCGGAAGCGTTATCGGCCTCTCCGCGTGGGGAGACTATGACTTCTCGAAGTACGTTGGGGCGGAGATCTCCACCCACTTTCAGGAGTTCATCACACCGGGCGACATCACGGAAAACTCGTACATGCTCGGACCGCGCTTTACGTATCGGCGTAAAAAGCTCACCGTCTACGCAAAAGCGATGGTCGGCCGCGCCACCATTACTAACCAGCAGTTCAACTTGTCCTCGTCCTACAACATGTATGCCTTCGGTGGCGGCTTGGAATACAAGATTGCGCAGAAGTTCAATCTGCGTGTAATTGACTTCGAACAACAGGAATGGACGAGCTTCAAACCGAATACGCTCGCACCGACCGCCATCACCTTGGGCGTGTCATATATTATTCACTGATACCGGGCTTTGAATCTGCAGGAACCCTGCAAGTTTGTCCAAGTCCGCGACCGCCGCTTTTCAGAGCCGGTCGCGGTTTGCTTTGGCAACCAATGCAGGAATTGGGAGATGCAAGTTTGCTGAATCGTATCGTTCTGGCTTCATGCCTCTTTGGATTCGCTCTCCCCGCCCTGAT
>JAYVZU010000419.1:0-4008 GCA_043783075.1 Rhodanobacteraceae bacterium | reverse complement strand
ATGGCAAAAGCATGGGCCGGTTGATGGTCTCGCGGCTCTTCGGCGTGGGTGCTTTGATGCTTCTGGCCTTCGGAATCCAGGAGTGGTTTCGCCGCGAGTCCAGGCATGAGGAGCGCCACGGACGGCGGACCAAGGGGCCGGAGCTGGTGTCGGCGTTCGGGTGGAAACGGAGCCGGGAAGCGGACGGCATCCGGCTACGGCTGGAGCCGAAGTGGGGTGTTCTGCCGTCGAGCTTCTGTATCCCGCGCAAGCTCGAATCGAGTCACATCCTGCTCATGGGAGACACCGGAAGCGGCAAGTCGAATGCCATCCGGCAGATACTGCGCCAGGTCGAAGAGCGCGGCGAATCCGCCATCGTCTACGACCCGGCGGCCGAGTTCGTTCAGGAGTTCTACCGGCCTGAGCGGGGCGACCTGGTGCTCAACCCGCTGGACGAACGGTGCCCATACTGGAGCCTGCCCAGCGAGCTGCACAGCTATGGAATTGCCGATGCCATCGCCGCCGCCATGCTCCCCGAGAAGGAGCATGAACCGCGATTTTTTACCGACGCGCCGCGCCGGGTTTTGTCCCGTCTACTTGCGGGCGGTCCGACCGTCCAGCAGCTTTTGGAGTGGATGGCCGACCCCGCCGAGATCGACCGGCGACTGGAAGGTACGCCCCAGGCAGCCTACCTCGACCCGAAGGCCGCACCACAGCGCGGCGGCGTCCTCGCCAGCCTCAACATGATCGCCGATAGCCTCGCCCTGCTCCCTGAGAAGGACGAAAAGCGCGGCTGGTTTGAGACAGGGAAGTGGGGTTTCGAGAGAACCCAGTGGGTCTTTCTGACCTCGAAACCTGCCATGCGCGAGCGGATTCTGCCGCTCCATTCGGTGTGGCTCGACCTGCTCATCCTGCGCATGATGGAGCCATGCGCGAACCCGACCAAGCCCGTCTGGTTTGTCCTCGACGAGCTCGCCAGCCTCAACAAACTGCCCCAGCTCCATACCGCCGTCACCGAGAATCGGAAGTACGGAAACCCCGTCGTGCTCGGCTTTCAGGGCCGCAGTCAGCTCGAAAAACGCTACGGCCAGGATGCCGAGGCCATGCTCTCGCAGCCGGCGACGAAGATCTTCTTCAAGACCTCCGAACCGCGTGCGGCGAAGTGGATCTCGGATACACTCGGCGAGATCGAAGTCGAGCGCTTGAAGGAGTCCAGGACGCCCGGTTTGCTTCGCTCGAAGAAGAACTTTGCAATGGAGATTGCCACCAAACCTCTCGTCATGGCCTCAGAGATCGCCGGACTTGAGCCGCTGCGCGGATACATCAAGCAGGAGAATAGGGTGCTCCCAGTGAAGTTCGCCTTGACCCGGTTGAAGAGGCTTCAGCCGGAGTTTATTGCGCGGAAGATGACCATACCGGAGCCACGGGCGGTTCCACTGCCGCTCCCAGCACCGCCGCCTCCGAAAGTTGCGTCCTCACCGCCGAAGCCAGCTCAGACAAAGAAGCCGGTACAGTTGCCGGTTGTTTTCCCAGAGCCTCCGCCAGCCGACGTTCCGGCTCCTCCAAAGACGCTGATCCAGCCCGAAAAGCCAAAGTCGCCGTTCGGGCAAAAGCAGGGGACCTCCGGCGAGAAGCCGCACGATTGGGATGAAAGCCAGTGGATCGAATGACAGAGACTGGTAGACAGGGCAACTTGAGCCAGAATGAAACTATGGCAACTTCAATAGGTCCACCGACCGACATTAGTCGGCCGTTTTTTGCGTACGGGATCTTCCGACCCGGCCAGTTGGGATTCTTCCAACTCAAGCCCCATGTCAAAGCCATCACGGAAAGTGCCCAGATTCGTGGCAGCTTACTCTTGCGTGATGGGCTTCCCATCATCGATCCAAATGGACAAGGGGTTGTGAAGGGCGCGTTGATTCAGTTTGGTTCCGTAGAGGACGCGGAAGCTGCTTATCAACGTATCGCTGCGCTTGAACCCGAGAAACAATATAGATGGGATGAGGCTGTGGTCGATGGTGTCTCAACCAATGTTCTGTTTGGACGAACACCGAATCGAGGCAGCGTTCTTTGCGAAGAGCAAGAGTGGAACGGATGGAATGACCCTCTTTTTACGGCAGCGCTTGACGTAGTGGCTGAAACCTTTGAATCTCAAGCCCGTTTCGAGTGGGACCTCAAGCCATCTTTCCGATTGCAGATGGCCTACTTGTTGCTTTGGTCCGCAGTCGAACGGTATGTGTCGCTCCGATATCACTTCAGAGATAAGGTCGTTGCGAAGGTCAACCAGCTCGCTTTAGAACCAAGCTTTGCTCTCGCCTTGAAGGAATTGGCTATCGAGCCACGGAAACTATATCGCGCGGACGATCCAAGTAAATCTGCGTGCGTCCTGGACCGAGAAGACCCTGAGAAATCCGTCGGTTACTACTATCAAGTACGCTCCAATATCACTCATCGAGGTAAAGGTGCTTGGAACGATCATGAAATCGTTCTCAAGTCAGGTACAGAACTGCTAGCCATCTTTCGGTGTGTTCTCAGAGCAGCGCAGATGGATGCGAGAGTCTAATAAGCTAAGGCCGCGTCTGGTGTCGCGTATATGCTGACAATCTCCAAATCGCTCTCCGGCGGCCAAGCCCGGACGTACCATGCCCGCGAGTTCGCGTCGGAGCAGGCGAACTACTGGAGCCGGGACCAGCATGGTCATAGCGAGTGGCAGGGCAAGCTCGCGCAGCAGTGGGGTTTGGAAGGGGCAGTAGGCGCAGAGCACTTCGCCCGGTTGACCGAAGGCCAGCACCCGGGGACGGAAGCGCAGCTCGTCCGGCACCAGCCCGCGAAGACTTATGAGAACGAGTTCGGCAGGGAAGTGACTTCGGTCGAGCACCGGGCCGGGTGGGATGCAACCTTCTCAGCGCCGAAGTCCGTTTCCCTGACCGCTCTTGTCGGAGGAGACGACCGGGTGCGCGAGGCGCACCGCGATAGTGTTCGGGTCGCTCTTGGCGAACTGGAGCGGTACACCCAGGCGCGGATCGGCAACATTCAGGCACCGGAGTTGACCGGAAAGTTCGCCGCCGCGACCTTCGAGCATGACACCGCCCGACCCGTCGACGGCTACGCCGCACCGCAACTCCACACCCATGCCGTCATCTTCAATGTCACCGAGCGCGAGAACGGCCAGACTGGAGAACTGAGGACAGGTGCGCTCCAGGAGCGCGGACTGTTCCAGTCCCAGCAGTTTGCGACCACCGTCTACCGGACGGAGCTTGCCGCGCGGCTACAGGATCTCGGCTACGAAATCGAGCGCGGTAAGCATGGCCAGCCGGAGATCAAGGGGTTCACTCAGGAGTATCTTGAAGCGTCCAGCCCGCGCCGTGGCCAGATCGAGAAACATCTGGCAGAGATTGGGCGCGAGGGAGCGGGAGCGGCCCAGGTCGCCGCGCATCGGACCCGCGACTCGAAAGAGTTGCAATCGCCGGCAGAGGTGCTGCACCGGCACCGCGAGCTTGCCGCGCAGCATGGCCATCAGGCCGATTGGGTGGTGACGCGGGCGCTCTCCAATCATCAGCGGCAGGAGGTCAATTCCCCCAAGGTCTCTCAACAAGCCGTCACCTACGCCCGCGATCACGTCTTCGAGAAGAGTTCCGTCCAGGATGAACGGGCGATTGTGACCGCCGCGATGGACCGGAGCATGGGCCAAGCAAGTTCCAGCCAGGTGCGGGCAGAGTTCGACCGGCGAGCGACGCAGGGGGAGTTCCGCCTCGTCGAGAATGCTCCGGCTTCCGCAGGGCAGCAGTACACGACCGCCGCCATGATCCGCATGGAGCGCGAGACCATCGGGCGGATGCAAGACGGCAACACGGTTCAGCCGAATCAGCCTGCATTGGTTGAAGCGAAGACCCGAACCGAAGTGATCGAGCATCACCCGATACTCAACCAGTCGCAGCAGCGGGCAGCGGAACAGATCTTCGAGAGCCGCGAGAAGATCGTCGGCCTGGACGGGATGGCCGGGGTAGGGAAGACCACGACCCTTGCCGT
>JAYVZU010000418.1:0-4015 GCA_043783075.1 Rhodanobacteraceae bacterium | reverse complement strand
GCGATTGGCGGAACGATCTGGGTTGGGCTGGACTGTGTGGAGACTCTGCGCGGCAGGTATGTGCAGGTGACGGTGGAAGATGACGGGCCAGGCATTACGGAAAAGAACCGGACACGGATCTTCGAGCCGTTCTTTACGACGAAGAAAGACGTTGGGACCGGGTTGGGATTGTGGGTCTCCAGGGAGATTGTGGATCGGCATGGGGGGACCATCGAGATGGCTTCGCGCGCAGACTTGGGAGCGTCGGGAAGCGTGTTCCATGTGCATCTGCCGCTGGCTTCCGGAGCTGCGAACTGAGGGGGCGGGGTTTGGTGGGCGCTTCCTGAGATAATCAAGAGATGCTTACAAGCTGGTCGGTAGAGTGTGGTGCAGAGGATCCGGTGCTGGTGGTGCCGTGGTCAGATGCGGGGGGGCTGCATTTTGTGGATCTGCGCGAGAATCCGTATGACCTGGATCAGATTACCGAGGCGGAAGCGCACCCGGCGCTGATGCAGGCGCTGCGGGCGTTAAATGCGACGCGATCGCCAATGTTTACCGCGAAGTGCGATGCCTGGGCGATGGATGACGACGAACTCGAAACCATGCAGATGGAGCTTGGGCTGAGCGCAGCAGAGGGCCCAGAAGGGTTTACGAGCTATATCGACTTGATCTGGCGGGAGCGGCCGCTGTTTGTTTCGTTTCATCAGCAGGAGCAGAGGCTGGTGCGTCTGGGGCGGCTGCTGGATGCGCTGGATCATCCGTATGCGGCGGTGGAGTCGGTGTTGCGACCGGCGCTGGTGGATTTGGCGGGACCGCAGGAGGGATTTGCGGTGACTCTGTATATGAAGGCTCTGGGGACCGATACGGCTCATGCGTACGAGCATTGGACCCGCGCGCTGGAGGCCGTGGTGACAGTATTGCGGAGTAAGGAACTTTCGTTGTCGTAGTGGGAGACGCGAAAGCTACAATAGTGGTTGTGGGCGAGTAGCTCAATTGGATAGAGCACCGACCTTCTAAGTCGGTGGTTGCAGGTTCGAGCCCTGCCTCGCCCACCATTTATTTTGAACGACTTATGAAGGTAGACCCCTCGCGACTTCCGTTTCCTGTGTGGGAAATTGTGGGGAGTCTCGTTCAATTTCGACTCCATAGAGCCCTTCGACCGCCTTCCGCTTGGCTTCGTTCCGGGCATGGCTGTAACGTTCCATCATCTTCCGGGACATGTGACCAGCAAGCGCCATAATCGTCTGGTCAGCGGTTTGGGCTTCGGCGAGCCGGGAAACGAACGTATGGCGGAGGTCGTGTAAGCGACATTTCACCCCGGCTGAATCCCGACACGCACCCCACGCGACTTTCCAGCTTCCAACTGGCTTTTCTGGATTCCGGTCCCACACGGCAACGGTCCCATTCAGATAGCCGTCCTCGCCCTTCAATCCATAACGCTCGGACGGGAAGATGAAATGAGTCGGCGAGACTTCCGGCCATACTTCTCAAACATTCCCTGACACGCCAAACTACGCTGCTTCATCGCAATCCACCCCACAACTTCAGATTAATCAATCAGGCTGTGGACGCAGAATTTGTGCAGAGTCTCCCTTAAGACATGCCAAAACACTGGAACCTATTTCAACAAACTCCTAGGGGCTGACGGTCACCGTCAGCCCCTCCACTTTTGCGCTTGCGAATTTTTCGGCAAGCTCTGTAGCAGACACGAACGTATGTCCATCCACATGCCTTGCCGGAAACTCAAACGTCATATCAGCAGCATCAAACGGATAGGGCTCCAACCGAAAGTGACGAGGCGCAATCGCTGAAACCGCAACAGTCGCCGCTCCACCATCGTTCGTCGGGAGTGGATGCAACAACGTTGCAGCCTTCATAAAAGCCACGCAACTCAACAACGAGAGATTGTCGCAGGCCTGCAGGAGCCGAAAGTTGTTCAGAATCGCTACAACACTGCTCTCCGTTGCAGATAGCTCGGCATTCGCGCGGATGCGTCCCCGCAACTTCTCCTGCCGTCCCAACTGCTGCTCCAGAAAGGCATCCAGCAAAGGCAGCAAGGGTGGCGCAATTGTCGAACGATCCGCATGGGCGGTCAGCAGGTTGTACGTGTGCATCGACACCAACAGCGCAGCGTAAGGATCAACCGCCTGTACCTGCTCGACGGCGCGCTCCCGCACCGCCAGGTAGTCCACCAGATCAATCTCCTCGAAGGCCGAGTACTTGCCGACCAGTTCATGCGAGAACGCCGATGGCTTGCCCAGCCACGTGATGCTGGGTCTCGAATCGCGCATTGTCCAGCCATCATCATGTACATGGATGCCGTAGAGTACCTGCTTCCTCGGCTCGGGCTTTGCGAACAACTCATTGCCCCAACGCGTTGCAAACGCCCCAGCTAGCCGCGCGTGGTCCGGGTGAGTGACCAACCAATATCCAGTCTCAGTCTCAAGTCGCAGCATCTCTAATCCTCTTCCGGAGTCAACGCCGACTCATGCCACTTGTGCAGGAAATACCACTCCAGAAACATAACGATAAAAAAAAACGCAAATCCCAACGCTGCAGCTGCTGCCACCAATGCAAACAAATAATCCGTCTGCAACTGCGCACTCGCGTATTGAATCGCATATCCAATCCCGCCAACACCCACCCGCGCCGAGCCCGCAAATAACTCCGCGGTAATCGCACCAATCACAGAGATCCCGCTTGAAATCCGTATCCCTGTAAACAGCGAAGGCATCGCATGAGGCAAACGCAGCTTCAACAGAATCTGCGCCTGCGAAGAATTGTTCATCACAAACAGGTCCACCAGATTCCGATCCACGCTAATCATTCCCTGCGTGGTATTCGCGATGATCGGGGCCAGGCAGATGATGAATGCAATCAGAGTCACCGAGAGCAGACCAGGCCCAACCCACATCAGAATGAGCGGCGCTACTGCGACGATCGGCACTGTCTGCAAAAGAATGGTGTAAGGGTAGAACATCCGTCGCGTCCACCGGGATTGCGCGAACACCAGTGCGATCGCGACGCCAACAACAATCGCCACAATCAAGCCGCCTGCCGCAGCGGAACCAGTTATCCAAAGGGATGTGGTCAATGATCCAAAGCGGGTGATTGCAGCGCTTAGGACCTGCGCCGGAGTAGGAAGCATGTAGGACGGAATCTTGAATAATACGATGATCCGCATCCATGCCAGCAACAGTGTTAGGAAGATCCCAAGTGCGGAAATGCCCGTTCTCACGATGGGCTTCATAAATTCTGTACCTCCCGCAGCGTCCGTGAAACCTGCGACACCACCTCATCGAACTCCCCCGAATCCCGCGTCTCCGCAGTCCGCGGCCAAGCCAACGGCACTGCAATGTCATGAACCAATCGCCCCGGATGCGCCGCCAGAACCAGAATCCGATTCGATAAGAAAACCGCTTCTGCAACAGAATGAGTTACAAATAAAACCGTCCACGCATGTTGCTCGCGGAGGCGCAGCAACTCCTCGTTCATGCGGTCCCGCGTTATCTCATCGAGCGCCGCAAACGGCTCATCCAGCAGCAGAACTCGTGGCCTGCTTGCGAGAGCGCGTGCAATCGACACACGCATTTTCATCCCCCCCGAAAGCTCTCGCGGATACTTCTCCGCCACATCCGCAAGCCCCACCAACTTCAACATCGTATCCACCGTCTCGTTGCGCGCTGCCTTGGAAGCATGCTCCAACTCCAGCCCCAACCCAACATTCGTGCGAACAGTACGCCACGGCAGAAGCGTCGAATCCTGAAAGATAAACGACGTAATCCGACGCGCATTCACCCGCGTCAACCGCTCCATCACAACCTTGCCCGACGTAATCGGACTAAGCCCCGCAATCAGCTTCAGCAGTGTCGACTTACCGCAGCCCGAAGGTCCTATGATGCTCACAAACTCTTCCGGCGCAATCGTCGCGGAGAGGTTATCGAGAATCGTCGCACCTTGCCCATACTGCTTCGTCACGTTCTCCAACACAATCGCCGGAGTGCGCGTCACTGGGTCCGCCGCCGCGCTCATGCCA
>JAYVZU010000417.1:0-4019 GCA_043783075.1 Rhodanobacteraceae bacterium | reverse complement strand
GGCGTGCGGAGCCGTCGGGGTTGAGCCATACGTCGCCCAGCAGGTTGGCGATGGCGGCTGGTTGGACGACCTCGACGTCGCCGAGCGGCAGGTCGCAGACGGCGCGGATGGCCTGTTCGAACTGGCTGGTGACGCAGGCGCGCTCGCTCTGGTGGTAACTGTTGTGGGGGCGCGGGGCTAGTTCGTTGATGAGTAATTGGCCGTCTTTACTGACGAACATTTCGACTGCGAGCAGGCCTTCGAGCTGGAAGGTGTCGGCGATTTCGCCAGCGATCCTGCGTGCTGAGGCTTCCATCTCGGACGGAATCGGCGCGGGGATGACGCTCCAGTCGAGGATCTGGTTCTCGTGGTGGTTCCACGCGGCGGGGTAGACTTTTACCTCTCCAGACGGGCTGCGGGCGACCATTACGCTGATCTCGCGTTCGAGGTCGACGGCCTTTTCGACTACGCCGGGACCTTCGCCGAGATCCTCCCAGGCACCGCGAACATCGGTCTCGGTGACAGGGCCGCAGAAGCCTACCTTACCCTGGCCGCGTCCGTCGTAGCCACCGGTGGCGCTCTTGCAGAAGCATTTGCCGCCTAACTCTTCAATAGCTGCGCGGACTTCGTCGAGCGAGTTGACGGCGCGGAAGTCGCCAATGGGGAAGCCGTGTTTGCGCAGCCAGTTCTTCTGCTCGATGCGGTTCTGGACGATGGCGAGCAGCGCGCCGCCGGGGCGAACCGGGCAGAACGTCGCGGCGGAGGCCATGCTGTGCTCGCCGATCTGTTCGATTTCAAGCGTTACGACGTCGCATCCGCGGGCGAGCATCGCGGCTCCGCGCGAATCGTCCCACGCGGCCTCGATGCAGCCGTCGACGATGAAGCGGGCGGGGCAGCCGGGGTCGGGGTCGAGGACGAGGATGCGGTAGCCCATGCCGCGAGCGGCCATGGCCATCATCCGACCGAGTTGGCCGCCGCCGAAGATGCCGATTGTAGCTCCGGGTAACAACGCGCTCATACTGCGGCCTCGTCGTCTTCGAGCGATTCGCTCAGCACGTGGTCGCGCGTGGCGGCGCGGCGTGCGATCAGCTTCTGCTGCAGTGCGGGGTCGGTCGTGGCGAGCATCGCGACGGCCAGCAGCGCCGCGTTGGCAGCGCCCGAGGCGCCGATGGCGAGTGTTCCCACCGGCACCCCTTTGGGCATCTGGACGATGCTTAAAAGCGAATCAAAACCCTGCAGCGCGGTCGCGGCTACCGGCACGCCGAGCACCGGCACGACGGTGAGTGCCGCTATCATTCCGGGCAGGTGCGCAGCCCCCCCGGCTCCGGCGATGATGCAGCGCAAGCCGCGTTCGACGGCGGATTGCGCGTAGCTGTACATCAGCTCCGGCGTGCGGTGCGCGCTTACGACCTTGGCTTCAAACGGCACTTCGAACTCCCGCAGAATTGCCACTGCGGCCTTCATCACCGCGTAGTCGCTGCGGCTTCCCATCACGATCCCAACCAGCGGCTGGGGGGTGTTTTCAGCACCATTCATTGCCCGATTATACGGTGGCGACGGGTCTAGGCTGTGTGCCAGATGCTGGCGTTCAGACAGGCGACGACTCCGTCGATGATGATGCCGAGGGCTGCGGTAAACTTCGCGGGGTCGACGATGGTCTTCGAGTTGGCCGCATCGACCACCCCAATTGCAGACCCGACGATTGCAATGGCGGCTTCGCGCTTCTGCTCGCCGGTCTTTGCGCCATAGAGAGCTTCCACGCTCTGGATGACAGATGGGGCGAGCGCGATGCCGCGTAGAAATATCTTCAGGAACTCCATGTTGTTCTCCTTTTGTTGCGGTTAGTTGTGCTTTCCGGCGAAGTAAATGATGGCGAGGTGGACCGTGGTGAGGAGTGTCCCGAACGCAGCGGCGAAGCCCTTCATCCGCTGGATTCCTTCTTCGCTAACGCTCATGCGGCCCTCCAACTGGTGCAACCGGCCTGGCTGGCCGATGCCCATGACCTGCTCCATCTGGCTCTTGAGTACGTGCAGGTCAGCCAGGACCTGGGCTTCAAAGTCGGTCATAAATGTTCCTTTCTTACGGCAGGTGCGTGGCTTTTAGGGCAAGTGCGTCACGATGGCGGCCGATTGTCGCGAGTACAGCGGCGGGGTTGAGCCGTCGTACATGCGGACGAAGAACTTCTCCTCGAACGCTGCGCGGGGGATCGAGAAGCCCCGGACCGGGCTGCGCAGGACGAGGTCTCCGCTGCCCGAGGAACCATTTCCCGATCCGAAGCCGCCATCGTGGCGGCGGACTTCGAAGCCTCCGCCGGTGGGTGGTGCCGTGCCGGCGTCGATGGTTAGTGACGTGGTCGACACTGCGGTAACCGCCAGTTGCTGCAGGTTTGCGAGCACTGGGGCGGCGGTTCCGGCGGGCAGGTTGAGCGCGGTCTGCGGCAGCACGGCGTCGGTCGGGACGGCCTCTGACAGCGTGAGGCTGAGGCCCTCGGCCCAGTCGTTGGCGAAAGCCAGCTTGTAGGTCAGCACCTCGGGCGCGGCGCCGTGTTCCTCGACGACCACCTGCCGAACGATCACACTGGAGCTGCTGCCGTTTGCAGTCAGCGCCAGCAAATCGCCCGGCCAGATATCTGGTGCAGCGGGATTCACCGCCGTGTAGTTCCCAGTCATGGCAGCAGCTCGGTTGGTAGCGAAGCTCAGAATCGCCTGTGCCGCGCTCTCGCAATCCTCCGAGCTGCGCGCGTGTGGACGAACTACCTTGCCAACCCAGCGGGCGGTCCCGACCGACCCGCCTGCGGCTTCGCGTGCCACGCTTGCTGCGTCGACGAGTCGCGCGACAGCTCTGCTGCGACCGCGATACTTCACTGCGATCCCCTGATTGGCGACCGGTACTCTGCCCGGGAAGAAAGTGACATTCCCGATCACGGAGGAGTTCACGATGCAGTCGACTCCGTCGTAACTCGCTCCCGAGAGCCGCGTCGAGACTGCTCCCGAAGTTGGGTCGGTGGTCGTGATCCAGGCCGAGCCGGTGCGCGTGAGCTTCACCGCACCGACAGATCCGAAGAGCTGAACGCTGTTGGCCGGGACGACGTTGGCCTGCGCCGGAGAGCTGGCGACAGAGCCGTCGTAGAGGATTGTCACCGGAGTATTGCTGGCGCTGCCGAGGTCGCGCACCTCGAAGACGAGCTGGACCTGTGCGGTGACCAGCCCGTTGCCGAAGGCCTGCACCACGCCGCCGGCCATCGCGTAGTAGGTCTGCTTGATCCGCTCGGTCTCCGGGCAGTGCAGGTGCAGGCGCAACGTGTACTGATGGCCCGAGACGATGGGAAATGGCGTTCCGATTACGGTGCCGTTCACCATCGGGGTCACGATCGTATTGCCGCTGACCTGACTGACGCTGAACCCGGCGAAGCAGTTCACCTGTGCCGTTGTGCCTTGATACAGGCCTCCAAGAACCCCGGCACTTCCGGTGTTGAGCGTGACGCCGGCCAACTCCAGAACGATGGTCCCGCCCAGCTCCAGCGGGTCAAAGGCTGCGATGGTGGTTTGTCCGTCGAAGCCGTTGCCTCCGGTGAGGAGTAGGCCTCCCCCGCCTACAGCCAGGTGCGAGCCGGGATCGGTCAACTGCCAGGTTTGACGGTTGAACATGCCTCCGCTGAAGTTGTTGTCGAGCAGAATGGCGTGTCCGCCGCCGGGAGCGTTCGGTTGCCCGGTCAGCGGGAAGATGGCCGTTGTGCCATCGCCGTTGAAGAGCTCCGTCCAGTAGACCGTGGACTCCAGATCGCCGGTGACGGTGACGTCGTTCGCAAGTTCTCGAACGGCGGCGGTCCTCAGCGCGGCGACGGAGAGCGAGCCATCGCCGTCGGTAAAGGTATGGACGACACTGCCTGCGGGAGTCAGGTTGAGTGCGCCATTGATCGCGCGATACGCTGTGTAGGTCGAGTTGGCGACCGCACCCGCATGCGCCGACCAGACCGCTGCCGAGGCGGGGTCGAAGACGCCGATAGCTCGCCCACCGACCAGTCCGGTCGTGTTCAGCCG
>JAYVZU010000416.1:0-4020 GCA_043783075.1 Rhodanobacteraceae bacterium | reverse complement strand
CGGAGTTTGGGCAGACGGCTGGGTCTGTGGGCCAGACTGCGGGCTCGGTCGGACAAACCGTGGGGAGTTTTGGTGAGACTGCGGGATCTGTCGGCCAGACTGCTGGTTCGGTGGGGCAGACTGCTGGTAGCTATGGAACTGCGGCCAGCAATGTCGGCAAGAACGCGGGCGATGCGGGCCAGACCGTCGGGAGCTTCGGGGTGTCGACGACTGATCTGCCGGCTGCTGCGGCGGCCGCGAATGCGATTCGGACTCGTGGGACGGCACCGAAGCGGGATTCGCGGTGGGCAGTTTTCTGGAGCGACGTCGAGGTAAAGTTTCCGCGTCTGCAGATTCGTGTCAGTGATGTGTTCGATGATGAGTTGTCGGCGAGGTTGGAGACTGCAGCGGGAACGGCTGAGGCTCCTGATTTGCTTCTGGGCGCGCCGCTGCCAGCGAGTTGGTCGCGGGGAAACCAAGCGCTGGCTGCACTGGGGATGGAGGTGCGGCTGCCGCAGACCGAGCTGGACGGGTTTCGGGGTGGGTTTGAGCCTGAGGCTGCGATTTTGACGGTGCGCGGACACTCCCCGGATGCTGCTCGTGCGTTTTATGTCTGGATGGCGGATGGAGATCGCGGGGAGTTCAAAACTCAATCTGTTTCCGATGCTGCCGCTGGAATGGTGGCGGCGCGGGTGTTGCGAGGAGCGTTACAGGGTGATTCGCTGGGCGGGGATGCGGATGCGTTGATGGCGGGATTCGACGGTCAGCAGATGCGGGAGAAGGGTGGGCTGGGGAAGTTTCGGGTGGAGGTTACGGCGGAACATGTGATGAATGGCTTTGCGGTGGTGTCGCTGCGAGGGGTTGAGTCGGGGCTTGGATCGTTTGGCGTGGTGCATGCAATGGCAGTATTGCGAAAGAATGACGCGGGACACTGGGCGGTGCTACAGGTATCGCCATTTTTGACGCGGTCGATGCTGGCGACGGGGTACGGATTTTTGTCGAACGCGACGATGGGGAAAGAGCTCTCGAACCCCTTAGCGAATGAGAGCGCGAAGCCGCTGGGCATTGCGCTGGCTTCGCCACCCGATGGGGATATTCGATCGCCGCTGCCCGAGCTTTGGTGGGACAATTTGGGCGGCGCGTCGCTCCAGGTGGTGGAGTGGGCGTCGGGGACTGGTGGTTCGAATCTCTTTTTTGTGAAGGATAGTGACGCGCGGTTGAAGACCCGGGTGGTGGCTCGGTTTGCGGCGGTGGCGGGGAGGTATCGGTGGCGGGTCTGGTCGGTGGGAGCAGATGGGAGTTTGGTGTTGAGTCCGTGGCGAGTGCTGGTTGTGGTGGGGAAGTGAGAGAGCCCACCTCAATCGATGAAGCCGATTGAGATGGGGCAACCGAGAGCTATGTCTGGTGGGAGCGGAGGAAGGCTTCTACGCGTTGGAGATCTTCTTCGGTGTCTACGCCGATGGTGTCGAGGGTTGTTTCGGCTACGTAGACGGGGATGTTGTTTTCGAGGAAGCGAAGTTGTTCCAGGCGCTCTGTTAGCTCTAGCGGGCTGGGCGGGAGGGCGTGGAAGCGGGCGAGCGCAGTGGCGCGGTAGGCGTAGATGCCGAGATGCTTCCAGATGGGCGGGTGGATTCCGTCGCGATCGTAGGGCAGGGTGGAGCGCGAGAAGTAGAGGGCTCGGCCATCGAGCGCGGTGACTACCTTTACGGCGTTGGGGTTATCGATGTTGTGCGGGGTGCAGAGGACTTTGAGGGTAGTGACGGCGGCTGCGGAGGAGGTGAAGGGGGCGAGGAGCGCTGTGAGGTGCTCGGGGCGGAGGAGCGGTTCGTCGCCCTGGATGTTGACGTAGATGTCTGCGGGGTACTTCTGGGCGACGGCGTGGACGCGGTCGGAGCCGCTGGGGAGATCGGGGCTGGTGATGACGAAGGGCCAGGCGTGATGGCGGCAGAGAGCGGCGACCTCGTCGGAGTCTGTGGCGATGAGGACGGCGTCGAGTTGGGGGCAGGCGCGGGCGGCGTCGTAGACCCATGCGAGCATGGGTCGGCCGGCGATTTCGCGCAGGACTTTGCGCGGGAGACGGGTGGAGGCGAGGCGCGCAGGGATGACGCCGAGAGTGCGGGGGCGATCTTGTTTCGGATTCAGGGGCACGTAAGTTTGACCTTGCCGGACACGGCTCGTATCATGGGAGATGGCGGCACTGATCGATTGTACGACTCAGGCGCGGCCATCCCGACACACACCAGGCGGTGTAGCTCAGATGGTTAGAGCGACGGACTCATAACCCGTAGGTCGACAGTTCGATTCTGTCCACCGCCACCACTTTTCCAACCTGCTAACAAATTTACTGCGGGGAAGAACATGGTCTGCACGTTGGGACAGGTTCGGCTTGCAATAGTTCCGTAGCGAATAGTAGTTCGGGATTCATTCGCTACTGGCGTGTTCCTTGCTTTAGTCTTGAAACTCAAACGGCAACCCTCCGGACAACTGATTTGGGAACGTGTAGGGACCTCAGGGGACTTCTTCGATGTGGATAGTACGACTCGCTCTAAATCGGCCATATACGTTTGTTGTGCTGTCGTTGCTGCTGTTGATATTGGGGCCGGTGGTGATGTTGCGGACGCCGGTGGATATTTTCCCAAGCATCGATATCCCGGTAGTGGCTGTGGTGTGGAACTACAGCGGACTTTCCCCAGAGGAACTTTCATCACGCATTACTACGAATTTTGAGCGCGGGATTACGTCGACGGTGAACGATATTGAGCATATCGAATCGCAGACCGTGAACGGCTTTTCGGTGATCAAGATTTACTTTCAGCCGCATGTGAATATTGCTCAGGCTGTGGCGCAGGTGACTGCGAACGCGCAGTCCGCGCTGCGAACTTACCCGGTGGGTACGACTCCGCCGAATATTTTGCAGTTCAACGCTTCTAACGTGCCGATTCTGCAGCTTGCTCTTTCCGGTAAGGGGCTGTCGGAGCAGCAGCTTTTTGACTACGGCCAGAACTTTATTCGCGGGCAGCTTGCAGAGATCAACGGGGCGGCGGTGGGGTCGCCGTATGGGGGGAAGAGTCGGCAGATTCTGGTCGACATCAATACGGAGAAACTGCAGCAGCACGGGCTGTCTTCGGCCGATGTTGTGACTGCGATGGGGACGCAGAACATCATTTTGCCGGCCGGCACGGTGAAGATGGGCGACTTCGAGTATCAGGTGGAGACGAATAGTTCGGTGCGGACGATTCAGGCTCTGAATGACCTGCCGATTCGCAGTGTGAACGGCGCGACGACGTATGTGCATGACGTTGCGAATGTTCGCGATGGATACCCGCCGCAGACCAATATTGTGCGGGTGGATGGCCAGCGTTCCGCGCTGCTGAGTGTGCAGAAGGTGGGTAGTGTTTCGACGCTGGAGATCATCAAGCATGTTCGCGAGTTTCTGCCGTTTATCAAGACGCAGATGCCGCCAGAGTTGGAGATAAATCCGATCGCCGACCAGTCGGTGTTTGTGCGGGCTGCGATCAATGGAGTAGTACGCGAGGCCGTCATTGCGGCGTGTCTGACGGCTGTGATGATCCTGATTTTTCTGGGTAGCTGGCGGTCGACGATTATTATTGCGGTGTCAATTCCGCTGTCGGTGATCTGCTCACTGCTGATGTTGGCGGCGTTGGGCGAAACGATCAACATCATGACGTTGGGTGGGCTGGCGTTGGCGGTCGGCATCCTGGTGGACGATGCGACGGTTGAGATTGAGAATATCAATCGCAACCTGGAAGAAGGCAAGGAAGTCGAGCAGGCGATTCTGGATGGGGCGGCGCAGATTGCGGTTCCGGCGTTTGTTTCGACACTGGCAATCTGCATTGTGTTTGTGCCGATGTTCTTTCTGACTGGCGTGGCACGGTATCTGTTTGTTCCGCTGGCGGAGGCGGTTGTGTTTGCGATGCTGGCTTCCTACTTCCTCTCGCGCACGATTGTTCCAACGATGGCGAAGTATCTGCTGAAGGGGCACGAGCATGATCGCACAGAGCAGGCGCGGGCTAGTCGCAA
>JAYVZU010000415.1:0-12079 GCA_043783075.1 Rhodanobacteraceae bacterium | reverse complement strand
AGGGCAATTCTTAGGATTTGGTGCAGCCGCTTCACAGGTTCCTCCCCTAAGGGGTCAAACTCTACGGTACGCGTCTTGAAGTTGCATGGGCAACTCGTAAGTGTGACGCTTGGAAACATGAAAAGGCGCGGCAGGGGTTGCCTGCCGCGCCTCGGGTTAGGAGCTACGTTAGAAGGTCAGCTTTCCACCGAACTCAACTGCGCGCGGATCGAAGTAGGACGTGACAGCACCGAAGTTAGAGTTGCCAAAGGTGTTGGCCACTCCGTTCCGTTCCGTGTGGTTGAAGGTGTTGAAGGTTTCAGCGCGGAACTGGAAGTTGATGTTCTCCCAGATGTTGAACGTCTTGTAGAGCGAGGTCGTAAAGTTGATACGGCCAGGTCCTACAATGGCGTCCTTACCAGCGTTACCGAATCCCTGATTCGCGCCGCCAGCCCAAGCTGGGGTCGGGAGGCTGAAATGAGAGGTATCGAACCACTTGGTATCCTGGCCAACCTTCGCTACCCTGCCAACGACATTAGGACGGTTGTTGTATCCGCCGCCCAGTCCGATGGTGTCGTACGGAGCCGTGAAGCGAGGGGTAACAGGAACGCCAGATTCAAAGATTGCGGTACCTGCAACTTCCCATCCGCCGAGGGTGCTGTGTGCCAGACCCGGGGTGGTGAAGAAGGGCAGTTTGTAGATGTAGTTCGCACTGAAGATCTGGCGACGATCATATCCACCAGAACCCTTGTTGTACTTGATGTTCCAAGGATTGTCGATGCCCGCGAGATCGTTCGATGTGATGTCGATTTCGTGGGAGTAGGTGTAGTCGAGTTCACCACTCAAGCCCCAGCGATTCTGTGCGCGAAGACCAGTCTGGAAGCCGTTGTAGTTACCGTTGGTGGTGTTTTCCTGCTGCGTGATACCGCTGAAACCATTGAAGTTACGGAGCTGGTTGCCGAACGGAATCGCCTGACCACCAGGGTTGGTGCCCGACCTGTTGCCGGAGTCTCCCGCGTTTGCACGAGTGTAGGCCGCGAAGTTGTTTCCGAGGCTGGCGTTCGTGTTTGGCGCGATCAACGGTGTATTAAGCGAGTAGGTGTTGATATTGCGATTGATGTTCTGGTGCCAAGCAATGTTGCCTACGTACTGGATGACCCAGATGACGGAAGGAGCAAGCTGATGCTGGATACCAAAGCTGAACTGAGCAACTGCAGGTGCCTTGTAGGTCTGAGCAATGGTGGTGCTGCCCTGAGCAAACCTAGGAGTTGCTGCGGTTGCACCAGTGTTGAAGCTCTGGCTGGGGTTGGACAGATAGACGTTGCTGGCAGACGGAGTGTTTGCGAACGGAGCAGCTGTAGCGGCATTATAGATGTCGTTACCCTGTAGACGCTCGAAGAACGTTCCGAAGCCGCCACGCAGAACCGTCTTGCCATTTCCGAAGACATCTTCAGAGAAGCCAACACGGGGCTGTAGCGTCCTGTAGTCGTTGTTGGTTACGCCTGGAGGAACGCCAGCGACACCGGCAAGGTCAACGCCATTCAGATAAAACTGACCGCCATTGACGGTCTGGAAACCAGGACCAGCGGAGTTTAGCGTGCCGTTACCACCTACGCCGTTGTTCCAGATCGGAGCCTGGCTGGCGAGGTAGTGACTGGGGTTGAAGTTGCCGAGCTTGTTGTTGATCTCGTAGGCATGCGGTAGGGCGTCATAGCGAAGACCGAGCTGCAAGCTGAGACGCTGCGTCACGTGCCAGGTATCCATCGCATAAACCGAAGGAGTGTTGTTGATGTAGTGGCGAATCGGAGCTTCCTGCGATTCCGAGTAGCCGCTGACAAGGCCGAGTATCATATCCAGGAACGCATCGTTCGTCTGGGTGTTGAAGGTCATGTCGCCTTGAGCATTCAGAAATAGTTTCTGGTTCTTGTCGTACTTGTTGAAGCTTGCACCGAACTTCATCTGGTGCTTGCCCTTGGTGTACGAGATATCAATCTTCGGCTCGTAGTCGTTTGCTGCGTTGTGCCATGGAGCAGAACCAGGATTTTCCTGAACGCCGTAGGCACCATTGAAGTGCATGTTCGGGACGCTCTTGGAACCGTTGGCGAAGTACTTGTTGACGCTCCAACCGCTAGGCAGGTTTGCGTTCGCTGAGTTGATAATGTCGATCTTGTTGCCATCATAGTTAAAGCTGGCTTCGAGTAGAAGGCTGGGTGCGAGCTGACCAGTAATCTTGATAGCTGCGCTGGTGGAAGGATTGAGGAAGGTGCTGGTGATCGTCGGGTACGAAGCGCCGCTCCAGCCGATCATCGGCGCAGCCGCTCCTTGACTTACGTCGTCGTGCATGTAGTGGCCAAGAATCTGCCACTTCTGATTGAAGCGGTGGTCGAGACGCACAACGTCGTCGCGTACCGTGATGGGAATGCTTGCCTGACCGATGAACTGATCATTGGCCGCGTTGGACTTGGGAATAATGCCCGTTTTGAGATAAAGCAGGGCGTTCGCATCAAACAAGTTTGCCGGGATAACGTTGCCCGGGAACGGAGTGTTCTGAACCAGACCGTCTGCAGCCAACTTGGCCGAGAGAACCGGATCACCAGTGACCGGAACCACAGGAACCGTACCGGTTGGGTTGGCAGTCGTGCGCGTGAATAGCGGCGAAACGTAGTTCAGAGCCGTGCCAGCAGTCGGGAAGTCCGCAGTCGGCAATGCATTGACCTGAGAGTTACCAGAACCCTGAATCAGTCTGCGCCACTCTTCGTTCCAGAAGAAGAAGGTCTTATCTTTCTTCTGGTTGTAGACCCCAGGAATGTAGAGAGGGCCGCCAATATTGAAGCCGAAGATGTTGTAGTTCAGCTTGCTGCGCTTCGCACCGGTGCGCTTGCTTTGAACAGCATTGGCGTTGAAGGCAGTGTTGCGGTTGAACTCCCACAGTCCGCCGTGGAAGTGCTGGGTGCCGCTCTTCAGTGAGAGGGAGATGGTCGCACCGG
This sequence comes from Rhodanobacteraceae bacterium, assembly GCA_043783075.1. Lineage (GTDB taxonomy): Bacteria > Acidobacteriota > Terriglobia > Terriglobales > Acidobacteriaceae > Edaphobacter. The sequence goes on along the minus strand of JAYVZU010000415.1, from coordinate 9,113 downwards.
ACGAGATACCGTAATCCGGCGGGTAGTTGGAGGAGAGGGTTTCGATCTGCGCGATCGCGTCCTGCGAGGGCTCGATCGAGCTGCCGCCGGCGCCGCCGCGGTCATCGGCTTCGCCACCGTCGATCAACCAGATGTTGTGGCTCTGGCGAAGACCGTTAACGGAGAATGAGGCGCTGGAACCGACTGACGTGGGGGTATTGTTGTCCGGCAGGTTGGAGCTTACACCCAGACCAAGTGCGACCAGGGCGGAGAAGTTACGATTCTCGGTAGCGATTTCGCTGATCTGATCGGCGCTGACGAGTGTGCTCAAAACGTTGGAGTCCGTCTGGACTACGAGAGCGTTGGCCTCGACCGTGATGGTCTGGTCAACCGCACCGACTACCAGGCTGGTATCGACGTGAAGGGTTTGCGATACGTTAACCGCCAGACCCTTCTGGACCGATGCCTGGAAGCCCTTCGCGACAACCTTCAGATCGTAGGAACCTACGTTCAAGGCCGGGAAGCTGAAGTTACCGCTGGCGTTGCTCTCCGTGGTTGAGGTGTAGCCAGTAGCTGCGCTGGTCAAGGAGATTGCTGCGCCCGGGATTGCTGCGCCTTCCTTGTCAAGAACGGTACCGGTGATCAGCGAGTTCTGTTGGGCATGCGCGCCTACACATGCCAACAACAGAGCAAGCGGAAGTAGAAACCACCTAATGCTCAAAATGCGTCTAGCCTTCATATGAATTACCTCAGTGTTTTGCTACAAGGTCACCCTTGCGGGATGTCTTGCGCTTTGTGCCGACTGCCATCGTCGAACGTGGATCCGCTAAAAACGAGCGACGACACCAACCGGAACGGACTACTTCTATCGCTAAAGCGAGGGTTTGAAGTCTTCCCACGCCGGCACGAGTCGTACTACCAAGCCACAACTTTCCAATACAGGAAAAAATAGACACCAGCTAAATCGTTTTAGCAGTCCGGAGAGAAACTTTAGCGATTGCATCAGGCATTGTCAATTGTTTTTTGAAGGGAGGATGAACACCTATTAAGTCCCGGAGGTTGAGGGCCTCCATATCTACAGAATTACGTGTAATCAACCATAAAGCATATGATTTCTTACATAAATTCGACGCAACTAAATCAGCTGCAACGTCAATTTCGACACCTGATGCACGTTGAGACAACCGTCTATAACCTCACGATTAATCGGGTTTTGCGCCAGTGGGAACGATAGGACTCATTCGTAATGGTTGTCAACACACTTTTTCTGAGTTCATTTGGAAGGGCTATCGTTTGCAGTACCTTCCAGCCACAGTTGTTTCATTTCTGGCGCTCTTTAAGCCTATAGTAGACTCGGTTCTGGAGCAATCGCATGACCCGCAGCTATATCGTTCAATCCTTGATACTTGCGGCGATCATAGCCCTTGGCGGCCAAGCGCTCGGCCAAGCCTCGCAGGCGCTGCCAGCCCAACCCTACCAGGCAAGAGCCGACTCCAGGAAGCCAATCACTGCTGCTGGCATTGTCCCCTCCGGACCCATCATTTTCCGCAATGTTGCGCAGCAGGCAGGCCTGATGACCTGGCGGCACAAGGCCGGAACCCCGGATAAACGCGTCATTCTGGATGCGAAGGGCCCGGGAGTGGCGCTGATCGACTACGACAACGACGGCTGGCTGGATATCTATTTAGTTAACGGATCAACCGTCGGTGCTCTCGACGGAAAGGAAGAAGCTCCGAAAGCTGCGCTTTTCCACAACAATCATGATGGAACGTTTACGAATGTTGCGATCAGGGCTGGCGTGACAAATGATCGGTGGGGATATGGCGTCGTCGTCGCCGACTTCGACAATGACGGCTGGCCCGATATGTATGTGACGAACTACGGCAAGAACCGCCTGTACCGAAACAACCACGACGGCAGTTTCACCGACGTCGCCGAAAAAGCGGGTGTCACAGTCGGCACCTGGTCTACCGGCGCGACGTTTGGCGACTACGACGGCGACGGTTATCTCGACCTATTTGTGGCTGGATATATCAGCTTCGATGTCCACAACCCGCCCCTTGCCGGGAGCAAGCAGGTAAGTTTCGCAAACTGCGCGTATCACGGGTCGTCCGTGATGTGCGGACCCAAGGGCTTGCGCGGCGAACGCGACCACCTGTTCCACAACAACGGCAACGGGACCTTCACCGATGTGAGCGACAAAATGGGCGTCGGGGACGAGAACCGGTTCTACGGACTCGGGGCGCTTTTTGTCGACGTCAATGGCGATGGCCACCCGGACCTGCTGGTGGCTAATGACTCATCTCCGAACTATCTATATATAAACAAGGGCGACGGCACGTTTGAAGATCAGAGCTATCCGAGCGGATTCGCGCTGAATGGCGAGGGCCGGGAAGCCGCGAATATGGGCTTGGCAGCGGCCGACTACGAGAACAACGGCCACATCTCGGTCGTCAGCACGACTTTCGCGGACGACTACAACATCCTGTTTCAGAACGACGGCACGGGGACTTTCGCGGATGCGAGCGCCAAAGCTGGCATCGCCGAGGTCTCGATGCCGTTTGTCGGGTTTGGCGACGCGTTTATCGACTACGACAACGACGGCTGGAAAGACCTGATCATCGCCAATGGCCACGTATACCCCGACGTCGACCAACATCCGGCCTGGGGGACGACCTACGGCCAAAGACCGTTGCTGTTCCACAATGGGAAAAATGGCCACTTCGATGTGGTCCCGGCAGTGGAAGGTACGGGTTTGGCGACGGTGAGCGTCGGACGCGGCCTCGCAGCTGGTGATTTATTCAACGACGGTAAGATCGATGTGGTCATCAGCAATATGGATCAGTCGCCCGTCCTCCTGCGGAACGTGAACTCGGACAAGAATCATTGGGTCGCGTTTAAGTTAGTGGGCGGAGCCAAAAGCCCGCGCGACGCGACCGGCGCAGCGGTGTATCTCACATCTGGCGGCGTTCGTCAGCGCGGAGATGTCCTGAGCGGTGGAAGCTATCTCTCGTCAAACGATATGCGCGTCCATTTTGGGTTGGGGACCGCCGCCAAGATCGAAGCGGTGGAGATTCACTGGCCGAGTGGGGTGATCGAGAAGCTGACGACGACTGCTCTGGACCGCATTTTCACAGTGGTCGAAGGCACAGGTATCAGCTCCGCCACCTGTGGCGCGGCACCCTGCCCGAAGTAATACTGGGCGCCGTTTTATTCCTTCCCGTTCGTCGCAGAAGCTGGGCTGTGGGGACGAGTCTGCCGACCAATCACCAGCGTGGCTCACATCCTTCGGCGCTGCAGAGCTTCTCACTGATTTCCAGAATTCGGAATTAGGGGACTGGAAAATTGGTCGTGGAGATTGGCGGTTTGTATACCTATGGGCGCAGTCTTCCTGCGTATTACTAACCAATCCGTAGATGCTACAGGCGATGTCGGCGGCCGTAACTCCTGATGCTGCACACTCAAACTCGCAAATCGCGCCGGGACCTTCCTCGCTGATCAAGCTCCGGGCCATCCGAACGAGCTAAGGTTTCGAGGGAGTAATTATTTCAACACATGGATTGACATTACAAGTCATTGGAAATGGGTGAGATGATCCCGCCTCCTGACAGTCAGGGACGGTATCTGCCTAACGCCCCGTCTCTTCTGGATCATACAAATCTTGTCGGTGGACGGACCCTGATTTCCTGGTCGTGAAGTTCCAGGCCAGTGGCACGCACCGCAGTGTTTCCGGGAGAAGACTTGAAAATGAATCGCCTTGCCCACCGAGCCCTGCTCATCCTTGCCGTGTTTCTCGGCGCACTTTTGCCTGGCAGCGCCTTTACCCAGGGGGATGGAAAGATCTCCGGCGTAGTCGCCGACTCGACTGGCGCCGTTATCCCGGGAGCGGCCGTAACCGCGACCCAGCCAGGCACCGGCGCCAAGCGGTCCGTTATCGCCAACGAGCAGGGCGAGTACATCTTCCCGTCGCTTGCGGCCTCGGGCTGCGATCTGTCAGTTACTGCGACTGGCTTCTCGGGGTACCTGCAGAAGGGCATAACGCTGCAGGCCGACGCCGCCGTGACCCAGAATGTCTTCCTGAAGACTGGCAGTACTGCCGAGACGATCACCGTGACAAGCGATGCGCTGCAGGTGGACACCACCTCCAACACCCTCGCGCAGGTGGTGAACACGGATAGCGTGAACGAATTCCCGCTGAACGGCCGTAACGCCGCCGCACTGACAACCTTGGTCGCTGGAGTGGTGATTGCGCCGAACCAGAGCGCCGACCAAGGCAGCCAGAAGGGCTTTCCAGGAGTTGTGACGATCTCCGCCAACGGCACGCGCGCCAACCAGACGAACTACCTGCTGGATGGTGGAAACAACGTCGACGAGTACACCAACGTAAACGCGCCGTTCCCCATGCCGGACTCCGTGCAGGAGTTCAGCGTACAGACCAGTAACTACAACGCAGAGTACGGCCAGAATGCGGGCGGCGTGGTCAACGTGATCACCAAGTCGGGCATCAACAAGTTCCACGGCAATGCGTTTGAGTACGTTCGCAACGCAGTCTTCAACGCCGCGAATTACTTCGGCTATCCGCAGCCCACACCTACCTCGGCGCTGCAGAAGATTCGCGATCCCTTGAAACGCAACCAGTTTGATGGGACGTTTGGCGGCCCCATCATCCACGACAACTTGTTCTTCTTCTTCGGCTACCAGAAGACGATCATCCGCACGGCGTCGAACGCAGCGAGCGCGTCTATTCTTCCGACTGCCGCCCAATTGGCCGGTCAGTTCACGAACAACGTCTTTGACCCCGCCACCTGCCCCACCACTGCTACGGTTACGAGTGCGGCACAAGGTTGCAGCCAGTTTGCCGGCAACTTCATCTCGCCGACGCGGTTTAGTCCCGTCTCGCTGGCGTTGCTGAAGTACCTCCCAACGCCGAACTCCGCCGGTTCGGTGCTGTACAAGAAGCCCATTCAGCAGGATTTCAACGAGTTCACCGCCCGCGTGGACTACACGGTCGGCCCCAAGGATCGCCTGACGGTCCGCTACTTCCTCGACAAGTTCATGCAGAATCCAGTTCTGAACCTGACAAACCTGCTGACCTATGCCGATGGTTCGACGATTCAGTATCACAACTCGCTTATCTAGGAGACGCACACCTGTATGCAGGGCCTGGTGAACTCGCTGATCCTGACGTACCAGATTGACGATTCCGTCCGCGGACCAGCCTCCGGCGCGATCAACATGGCATACCTGGGCGTGAACATCTGGCAGCCCGACTTCAAGTCGATCCAGTCGATCAGCATCAACGGTGGTGCGCCGAACGGCTTCTCCGTGAGCGACAATCCGGCAGCTTACTTGAGCCGCGCCAACTACACGCTCGGCGACGACGTGCACTGGACCAAGGGTAAGAATTCCATGGCGTTTGGTGTTCACTTCGAGATATCAAAGAGCGACATCAACAACCAGTCCAACCAGCCGGGTTCGTTCTCGTTCTCCAGCACGATGACGGGCGATGCGAACGCAACGTTTCTCCTCGGCTACCTATCGTCGTTCAATCAGGGGTCTGGCCAGTACCTGAATAACCGCGACAAGTTCTGCGGCTTCTACGCATAGAACAGCGGGAAGGCCAGCCGTCGGCTGATCGTGAACTACGGTATCCGCTACGAGCCGTTCCTGCCCTGGACGGAGAAGTTCAACCGCATCGGTCAGTTCAATCCGGCTGCGCTGGCTGCTGGTCGTGTTTCCACAAAATATCCAAACGCACCGTCGGGCCTCTTGTTCTCGGGCGATGCCGGCGTCCCAGTCAATGGCATCAACGCAACGTACAAAGACGCTATGCCGCGGCTTGGCTTTGCGTATGACGTTCGTGGCGATGGCAAGACATCGGTCCGGGGCGGCTTTGGGTTGTTCTATGACTCGCGCCTGAACGCGGCGTGGAACAACGGCTTCAGCAACCTGCAGCCGTTCGTCACATCGGTCAGCCAGACCTACCAGCCGGGTTACTACTCGGGTCGGCAGGGTGACTTTGCCAACCCGTACAGTGGTTCCAACCACGCATTCGCAAATCCCTTCCCGACGTCCACGCCGCCTCCCGCGACCTCGACGTTCGGACCAAACTCGTGGATCACGTTCAATCCCACGGGCAACTTCCCTGTGCCCTTGACCTACGTGTGGAACATCTCGCTGGAGCAGCAACTCGCACCCGGCCTGGCGTCTCGATTTGCCTATGTGGGAACCCATGGCAGCCACAACTTCACGTCGATCGACATCAACCCAACCTTCAACAGCATCAACGATAGGGCACGAACGGATTGGCGGCTAACGTCGGCAAGCGCGTGTACGGCGTTCAGAACGCAGCCTATGCGTCGAATCAGATTACGCAGACAGTCGTGGGCGGAAGCACGCACTACAACTCGCTGCAGGCGTCGCTGGAACAGCGTATGCGGCACGGTCGCACGCAACGGATGATCTTCCGTTCAACACCGGCGTGACCAGCGCAGGCGGCGGCAACTCGTATGTGATTCCTGTTTACGAGCAGAACTACAAGCGGCTGGACCATGGTGCGTCTGACTTCGATCACCGCAACGTGATCGTCGCCTCCTACGTGTGGACGCTCCCGACATTGCACGAAGGGCCGAGCGCGCTGAAGTTCCTGGCAAACGGCTGGCTGACAACCGGTGTGGTCCAGATGCGGAGCGGTGATCCTCTTACGATCACCTCCGGAACGAACAACTCGGGCACGTCACTCGGCCGCGACCGCGCGGTGTACAGCGGCTCCGGAGCCTACGGAAGCTCTGCCTGCAACGGCGTTGCGACTGCCTGCCACGGGTATTTTGTGCCGACGGCGTTCAGCGCAAATCCGGCCTTCGCCAGCAATCCTGGTCTAGGTTACGGAAACGTTGTGAAGGGCTCGTTTGTTGGACCGCGCTACACGGACTGGGATACGTCGCTGCACCGCGTATTCAAGATCACGGAGCGGGCCAACCTGCAGTTCCGTGCCGAGTACTTCAACGTTGTGAACCAGACCAACTTCGGTGATCCGGGAACGTCGCTGAGCAGCAACAGCTTCGGTCGCGTCACGGGTACGACATCGGACAACGGCTTCACCAATGATCCACGCATCGCTCAGCTCGCTCTGAAGCTCAGCTTCTAACAACCTACACAAGACCGAACGCCACGGCTTCCGTATCGATTCGACGCGGAAGCCGTGGTTTTTTGATGTCTGGAACCTGCAGAGTGGCAGGATGATGGGAGGGGTAAAGTTCTGTCCGACACGTCGTCCCTGTACGCGACCGTTGCAATCGAACTGCATCGCAAATCCGCTGGCATATGCAACCCGATCGACCCCGGGCCCTTTGAAGACTCCATCGAATGAGGGAGCAAGTCCGTGAGCAACCTGTCATCTCGTGCGAATCAATTCTGGTGGCAGCCCCGACGGCTCCTCATCGTGGCTGTATTGCTTCTTACCTGCAACCTTGCCCTGACACAGGCGACCAGTTCCGACTACACCAACGACCTCCCCTCGGTGGAGCGGGTGAAGGCAGAGATCAAGGGATCGGACGAGACCGACTCGCTCGCACGGCAGGCCGCAGTCTTCACTTACATGCAGGTTTATATCTATCGCATCATGTACAACCGCAATGCTCGCGGGACCTACACACCCGGCGAACAGAGGGCCGTCACCACCTACAGCCAGGCCGCTTACCAAATCTCGCAGGACTACGCCAAGACCCACAAGCCAGCGGAAACACGGCGTTTGAACGCCTGCACGGGCAGTACGAGATGGACGGCGAGTTCTACAAAGACTGGTCGAAGCGGCTGATCGGTCCACAAACCGCAGCAGCATACAGAGGCCCTGAACAGGGCCTGGCTGCAACTCAAAAGGCTCACAACGACAAGCTTTACGCGCAGCCGAGTTCGACGCAGCCGGCAGCTGTGGGTGGCCTCTCGAACGACCCGACTGCGGTAGCAACGCGCCGCTGCCTCGAACTCGGTGGCGAACCGGTCGCCTGCATGGGCAAGGGCTTTATGGGTGGCCTGATGGGCATGGTTGGAGTGGATACCAAGGCCATGCTTGCCCCGTCGCGCGCGGGCGTGGTGCTGGTCGGCAACTATCGCAGCAGGGGCACCTTGCCGACCGTAAACTTCAGCTCCGGCAATGCATCCATTCAGAATTGCGGAGTGTTGGTGGCGGACAGCCGCAATTACTCCATCCGCAAATCGCCGGGAGCAGTCAAGATCGTGATGGAGAATGAGCCGGGGCAGATCGTGCTCGACCTGCAGCCCGATGGCGGCCTGATTGGCCCGGGATTGACGACCGTAAAGGGTCAGATCATCACCGGCTGCAGCACCGAAACCAAGCGGCTCTATGTCGATGGCGCCCGCAGTAAACTGCAACGGCCCGTGCACCACCAGTAAGACCCTCCCAGTCTATGGACCGAAGACAGACCGCTGCACGATCGGAGCGATGACCCCGCCTGCGCCGGCTCCAGCCGCAGCGGGTCCGGATAACAGCATGATCGGCGCCCTGACCGGCACGATGGGTACCTTCGTGTCGCTGGAGCAGCCAGGTCTACGCATCATCGGCCAGTACACCGGCTCTGGTGGGATGCTGATGGATTTCGACGGCGGCGAAGTGACTCTGGACTGCGGCCAGGCGCACGTGAAGGCGCCCTACACGGTAGAGAACTCGCCCGCCCAGTTTCTCGTCCACGTGCAGAACAGCGAGGCAGCGTTTACGCTCGCGGTGACCCCTGATAACTCGCTGCGGGGTTCCGGCTCAGCAACCGTCAACGGCCGGCTGGTGACCGGGATGAACGGCGACAACGTGACCTGCCAACCGCATAGCGAGACCTGCAGCATTGCGACACTCACTCCCAAGGTTGCTGCCTCTTCATCCTCAATCAGTGGACCCGTAACGGCTCCGCCCGCTGCCCCCGCCACTGCGACTCCAGTCACGCCCAGCAGGATCACTCTTGCGATCAGCACAAGCTTCCCTGCCGGACAGAACCTGCTTGCCGGTCGCGTCGTACAGCTGATGAGCGAGCGTTACGACACCGCGTTGCACAAGGTTGGCGCGCCTATTCCCGCAGACGCCACGCCCGGACAGGCTCTGATGGCTTACTCCGCAAATTGCAATC
>JAYVZU010000414.1:0-4066 GCA_043783075.1 Rhodanobacteraceae bacterium | reverse complement strand
TCCTGCAGCATGGATCCAGATCAACTTCAGTTTGCCTGTGACGGTGCCGTTCGGCGCAAGGGATAAATCAGCAAATCGGTCGGTTTCGGATGCGGTGGAGCTTCGGGTGTAGGTGGAGCGAATCTTGACGAGCTTGGCTTCGGTGGAGACGCCCACGACGTTTGAATGCCACGGCGCAAGGTAGCCAAAGGGACAAAGGCGTGTTCCGAGATCGAAGAATATCTCTTTCGCGCTCGTGGTGACGACCGCCACCATCGAATCCATTTGCGACCAGCTGAGTACGTTCTGATCGAAGACCGCATGGTCGCGTGAGGCGACCGCCATGGGATAGGCCTTGAATCCGGCGGCGCGGACCATTGCGACAAAGAGATGCGTCAAGTCTTCCGAGTCGCCACGTTTGCAGTTCCAGATGTCGTCGCTATTTTTTGCTTCGCGAATGCCAGATTGTTTGTCTTCGCGTTCGGATCGCTCCCGGGTGTAGTCCGTGTTTTCCAGCTGTTCGACGGCGGCATATATCTTGTGGAGCTTCTGGTCTTCGGTGTCGGCGGGGAGAAGCATCTCGTGGACTACTGCGGTGAGGGTCTTGCGCGGGTTGTCGAAGCTCGACCAATCCCTGTCGACTTCGTCACCTGTGGTGCCCCAATAATCGTCGCGTGAGCCGCTGTGGTAGAAGAAGCGCACGTTATAGAGGAGTGTGCTGGCTGGCGGCATGTTCTCTTCGTCCGGGATCATGGGGATGTCGGACAGGTCGAGGAGGATATGCGATTTGACGCGTTTGAGTGCGACTCCGCTGGGCAGTGTAGCCACCCAGCGAGTTTGGTCTGAGTCTAGGTTGTCGGGTGCAGTGAGGTTAAAGTGTGCAGACCGGACGAAGTAATCGCGCTGTATTTGCCAGGTGGGGGCGTAGAAGCCGATGAGGTAGCTATGAAGGTATTCTGGCTTGCAAAGTGGTAGGAATACTCGATGATGCTGCCCACCTCGACGTCGGGCATCGCGACGACTTTATGCGCGGCGGTTCGGCCGCCGGATGATGTCGTGGTGTTAACCGGCGAGCCTTTGAAGGGAACTATGGTTCCGTCCGAGTGGATGGTGTGGGCCGTGAAGACGTGATTGAAGTCATCGCTTTGGAGTACCCTCTCTGGAATTTCGAGGGTTCCGGCCGCAATGCCTCCCGAGGGGAGAATTTTGATGCGGACGTGGACCGTTACTTCGGCGGAGTTGCTGTCGTCCGACTCGTCGTAGGAGAGGATGATTGCGGGCGCGCCGGGAGCCTTGGGCTCCGACGTCATTTGCAGCTCGGCCGGGGTTGGTTCGATCCACTTGACCGCTGCCGAAACCTTCGGTGTAAAGCAGAAGAGGGCCAAACCGAGCGCGAGCGCCGGGCTAAGCAAGACGCAACAAAGGGCGAGACGAGGTGGCGGCATGGAGCTCCGGTTGCTGATTTGCCAAGGCAATTCGCCGCAGAGTTTGCGGTAGGGTACGGGTTGCAATGCCGTCAACGCAACATAATTCTGTGCTGTTGCGGCAAGCTGCTATTCGCGGATGATTTTTACGAAGATTCCATCGGGCAGGGTGACTCCGCCGAGTAGGTGGATGGTGCCGTTACGGGTGAAGCCGCGCAGCATGGTGGGGGCGGCGGGGTGGGATGTTGGTTCCCGCGGCTCGATTGGTGTGGGGCGAAAGCGTGATTCGGCGGCGATCGCTGGGGCTGGTTGAGTTGCTGCGGCCGGGCGCGGGGAGCTTATGGGTTTGTCGACCGTGCGGCGCATACCGCGGTCCATGGCCTGGTTTGCGAGTGCGTCGGCGGCCTTGTTCTTGTGGCGAAGCGCGTGAGTGATCTCGAAGGCGTCGAGTTGGGCGATGCGGTCGCGGGCGGTCTGCCAGAGGGGTTTCAGGTCTACCGAGTTGACCTTATATTTGCCCTGAATTTGCTTAACCATCAGTTCGGAGTCGGAGACGACCTTGACGCGGGGGTGGCCGTTTTCGAGCGCCCAGGAGAGGACGGCGAGAAGGCCGGAGTATTCGGCGTAGTTATTGGTACGGATGCCGAGGAATTCGGAGAGCTCCGCAAGCGGGTTGCCGTCGGCGTCGATGATGACGGCGCCGAAGCCGGAGGGGCCGGGGTTGCCGCGGGAGCCTCCGTCGCAGTGCGCGAAGATCCAGTCTGCGGAGGAGGATTGGGGCGAGTAGAAAAGCGACATTGAGTTAGTTTAGCCGGATCGGTTTTGGGGTGTGATGGAAGGGCGTTTTTCCGGACTATTTACAGCTAAAGGTCATATCTTACAGCTGAGGGCCACATCGACCTGGTGCGTGGTTGAATCCGGCATCAACTTGTGCGACGCGAGATGACCGCCGCAGAGAGTCTTCAGGCTGTCCAGAGCGCTCTCGACCGGGGCGCGTTCGTAGACTGCTCCCATTGGTAGCGTCCAGGCCTTCGTGAGCTGCGCTTTTTGGTCGGGGGTCAGGTCGCGAGCCATCAACACGTTGCGCAGGTGGTAGACCTCGCCGGGGACGACGGCGAAGGTGTAACTGACGGTGTGGGCGGCGGAGTCGCGGATGGCGTCGACGGTTGATTTGGCGTCGAGAAAGCCGTGCCCCTGGAACACGAAGGCCATCCGTCCGACAGTATTTTCGACCAGCGAAGGCGACGGCAGGCCACCGGCTTTGACCTGATGCTCTGACTCGAGGTCGTTGGCTTTTACGGTGCCGACCGGGGTCGGGAGCGTTACATGGGCGACCTTGTAGCGGCCGCCGGGCGTTGCGGCACCGGTCATGACGACGGCGACGCTTTTGGGTTCAACTTTCGGTTCCGCGTGTGCGATGGTCCCGACGGTTTCGTCGAGGAAGCCCAGCTCTTTCAGCGCGTAGGAGAGGTTTTCGTGGGCGCCTTGCTGCGAAAGTCCTTCGAGGTAGTCGATATTGACCTGAGCCTGGCGGACGGAGGTTAGGATCGGGTCGCTATCCCAGCGGATGTTCTCGATCTGAAGGTCGGTTACGAGGATTGGCGGCGAGACTATGCGGTACTCCAATTTGCCGCCGGCTACGCCCTGCGAGTCGACGGTTGCGTCTATGCCGCGCTGCTTGAGAATGGCGACGAGAGTACGGGTGACCTGGTCCTTAAGCTCCCCGTTGGCTGGAACCAAACCAGTGAAGAGCGGAAGCCTGGCAGTGACCGCTGCGTTGAGTTCGGCCTCGGTATACCAAACAAAATTGGCATACCGGACCTGCTGCAACTGGGCTTTGGCGGTCGATTCGAGCGTGAAGGTGAGGACGCCAGGAGTGGTGCTGTATTGCACGCTGGTGAAGAGGCCGGAGGCGTCGAGACGATTGGCTGCAGCGTCGATGTCGTCCTTGGTAAGGGGCTTGCCGGGAGTGAGCCCGCTGAGAGTCAGTAGCTCGGATTGGGACTGCGGCGCGCCGGTGAAGGTGATGGTTTTGGCGACCATCGTCTGAGCGGATGTGATGGCTGGGATGATAAGGCTGACGGCGAGCAGCATGGAGGTTAATGAGAGCTTCATTGGGGCCAAGAATAGCAGACGAGGATAAGGGGATTGGTGGATTGCAGTTAGCTGAACGAAGCGACCAAAAGCTGACCTTCCGGCGAGGTCATAGGCCGAAAGGTTGGATTTCAGTGGTGGGCCAACGTCTTCGGGGTCCTTCGACTGCGTTCCTCGCGAAGTGCGCGAGGAACTTCGCTCAGGATGACCATTCGTTCCGGGTAAGGGATTGTCGGGTGCGCTATGGGCGGATACGATCTTGCCGTGTTCGACGCGCGCCTTGATGTGTGCGTGTGCGGTCTTGATGAGCCGGGCGAGAGCTGCGTCGTCGGTGGGGGTGCCGGGTCGCAGCTTGACGTGGCGCATGAACTTGTCGTTGCCTTGCAGGTGGAGGGCGGGGTCGGGCAGGGACGCACCTTGAAAGAAGCCGACGTTGACGTGCGAGGTGAAGACGTTGACGTAGGCGAAGGGTGCGTCGCCGAGGCAGGCGGTCGGGCAGCCGTCGTGGAGGAGTTAGCGGACTTCGTCTCCGCAGTTGCGCATTGCTTCAAAACACTTTTGCGCGATGG
>JAYVZU010000413.1:0-4068 GCA_043783075.1 Rhodanobacteraceae bacterium | reverse complement strand
AGACGCCAAGCTACGCTGCTTCATCGCAATCCACCCCTGAACTTCAGACTAATCAATCAGACTGTGGACGCAGAACTTGTGCAGAGTCTCCCTTCGGGCCATACCGCGGATTGCCTGACGATCCGTTTTAGCCGCGAGATAGCGTTGCACGACGGTCTGGTCTGCGGTGTACTTCTGGATATAAAAGAACAGACCGTAGATCGCCATCGTCCAGAATGTTGGTTTGGCGAGATTGAAGTTGAAGCCGCCTAGTGCCATCTTATGGTTCACGACGATCAGATGCCACATGGCGGCGGGCGTTGTCTGGCGGGAGAACGGCAGAAGGCCGATGGTGACGGCGACACCTGTCCAGAGGAGAAATCCCTGCACGACATCGGTCCAGATGACAGCCTCCAGGCCTCCGATGAACGTGTAGAAGATGGTGATGACGCCAAGGCCGACGATGATAGTCGTGATGGGCCAGCCGGTGATATCGGAGACTGTGAGCGCGAGCAGATAGAAGACGAATCCCATCTTGGCAAAGTGGCCTGTGGCGAATGCAAATGACGCATACATCCTGACAGACTGGCCGAATCGCAGGCCAAAGTATTCGTAGACGCTCATGCTGACGACGTGGCGAAAGAACGGGACTACTACCGGCCCAATGGCTGCGATGACTGCAACGAACATGATGCCGGGAACGAGCAGTGTCCAATCGCCCGCGTAAGCTGCGCCGGGGTAGGCGATGAATGTCACGCTGGTAATAATGGTCGCGAGCAACGACATACCTGCGGCCCAGCCGGGTACAGATCGATCCGCGACAAAGTAGGTGTCTGTTGTCTTCTGTCCACGCGAGACACGCAACCCGATCGCGACGAGTGTCATCAGGTATGCGGCAATCAGGAGGATATCGACGAGGTGCATTTACTCTGCTGCCTCAGCGACTTTATTTGTAACCGATTAAGTGGCAGAAGCCATGTGTCCGGTCGCCATGCGGGCTGCAAGTGTCATTGCGGCCTTCATGTTGGTTGCATCGGCCATGTTCTTGCCCGCGATATCGAAGGCTGTTCCGTGGTCCACCGAGGTGCGGATGATCGGAATTCCGAGAGAGACATTGACGGTTGCGTCGAAGTCGATGAGCTTCATCGGGATGTGGCCCTGATCGTGATACATGGCGACGATGAGGTCGAACTCTCCGCGCATGCCGCGGATGAAGATCGTGTCGGGGGAGTGCGGACCAGAGCAGTTGATGCCCATCGCCGTTGCCTCCGCCACTGCTGGCGCAATGACGTCGGCATCCTGTGTGCCGAAGAGCCCGTGCTCGCCCGCGTGTGGGTTTAGGCCGCACACCGCGATGCGTGGCTTGCGCTGCCGCATCCAACCGACGGCCTGGTCGCCAAGTTGGATAGTGCGGACGATCCGCTGTTGATTCAACTTGCATGCTTGTTCCAGCGATATATGCGTGGTGACGTGTACAGTTGCGAGCTTCTCGCTGACCAGTAACATCCGCGATTCTGTCGCGTTCGTTAGCTCCGCGATGTACTCGGTGTGGCCGGTAAAGTGACGTCCGGAGAGAGTGACAGCCTCCTTGTTGAGCGGAGCCGTCACCATGGCGTCGGCATCGCCGGCAAGGCACATCTCCACTGCGCGGCGCACGTAGTCGATTGCCGCAAGACCGTAGTCGGCGCGTAGTTCTCCGAAGCTCAACTTGTGATCGACCGTGAGGTTTGCAGCAGAGACGATCGTGCAGGGAAGCGATGCGAGATCGATGCCAGAAGTTCGCGCAGCGGCAGCCAGAGCCTCTGGATCGGCGATGAGAATCCATTGAGCGAGCGAAGTCAGTGCTGGATCAAGCAGTGCCTTCAAGGCGATCTCGGCACCTACGCCGGCGGGGTCTCCGATGCTGATTGCGATACGTGGAAGCTTCATTCTGAATTCTCTCCTAAAAGTTGGCGAACGATGCGGGTCAGGGAATCAGCGGTCCCAAAGCCTCCCGACTTGGTGATGACGATACAACCGTCGGCGAGGCCGCCCTGAATCGATCCCCACGGGATTCCGTTGGCCATCTCTCCGCGCAGCAGAATGGATTGGGCACCAAGCGTCTGCAAGATGAGTAGAGCGGTGTCGCCGCCGGTGAGGATAAGTGCGTCCGGGTTGTGGGTTTCAAACTGGTGGAGTATGGATGGGCAGTCTCCGACCTTCCCAGCAATTTGGATTGCTGGATGCTGCGGCAATGTCTCCGCGAGATGCCGCATTTGAAGATTCGTTACGCCATGCAGACTGCCCGAAAACGTAATGGGGCGCGTTACATTTGGCAGCACCGCGGCGAAGGGTTTCCCCAATCCGAAGTGTACTTTAGCGAGTGCCTTCGCAAGCCCGGCAGAGCCTGCATAGAGGATGTCTGGAGTGTCGAGCGCGGCTAAGGCCTCCAGCTCATCTTGTGTCGTGGCGTCGCACACAAGCACTGTTGCCAGGGAGGCAATAGCCTGTCGAGCTTGGCCAATGTTGCCGATTTGGGAGGTCGTGCCGTACTGCTGGAAATCGAGAATGAGCTGGACCTCGATCCGAGTTCCACCGTCATCTTCTACTTGGAGGATGCCGCCACGAACTGTTCTCCCCGCTGCCGGAAAGCTTGGCGCCAATAGAACAGTGCGAGTTCCGAGTACACGGTGTGCGGCCAGTACCTCAGCAGCAATTTGCCCCCGGCCAGCGGAGTCGACTTTCTTGAAACAGAGAATACGAGGTTGATCCGCGATTGCAGCTGCGGCCTCGGACACCGCCTTGACAGCATCAGGAGGAGCAAGCTCGCGAGACACAGTATTGAACGCCTGGACGGGTTCAGTCGCATCGTGCGCCGCGATTGGACCAAGCCACACCCTGACGTCGAGTCCAGCGGCCAAAAATGCTGCCGCAGAGTCACATGCGCCGGTCAGATCATCGGCCAGAATGCGGACTTGGTCGAAGCGTGATCCTTCGGTTGCTGCTTTTGGGATTGCGATTCTTGAGGTCAGAACTTCCATATGGCTTGCGAATTATTTTCGAGAGTATATCTTTATTTTTGATTTGGTGGCCATCGTAAACAGACTCTTGCAATGTAAGCCCTATTTCTGCCTTCTAAAATCCGCATCTAGAAAGTTCAGGTACTGGTCCCAGTCGTAGGCGGTGACGTCATGTTTCCCGGTTCGGTCGTGATAAACCACAAATCGTGTGGGATCAGTCGGGGCATCGACTGCGGGAATTTGCGTGGAACTGATCCCGGGCTTTCCGAGCAGCGCATAAACTCGTGACGCACTGGCGGCCGAAAGAAACTCCCCCTTGGGATCGGACCACTGATCTCCGTCTGCCGACGCGACATAAACGGGCCGTGGGGCGATGAGCGAGAGCAGCAAATTTCCGTCTGTCGGAATTTCCGTATCGCGCCCGACCCATTGCGCGTAGTTTTCGCAGAACCAGTAGAGAAAGGAGTGCTGCAGATGTTTTACGTTCTCACCGTAGACTCGCCGGCTAAGCGACTGCCCCCCCTTGCCGGATTCAGTTGAGAGCACCGCAGCAAAGCGCGAGTCCTGTGCCGCAGCCCAGTCGGTTGCCTTGCCAAACCGGGAATGCCCGGTGACGGCGACCCTACTTCCATCCACCAACGGGTCTGTCTCGAGATAATCCAGGGCGCGAGACAAACCCCAAGCCCACACCCCAATGGCGCCCCAATCGTCCGCTTTCGTGGCGATCTGACCTGCTGCAAAGAACGTTGGGCGAATCCCTAACTGCATAGCGTCTTTGTAATCCGGGTCAAGGTCGCCGTAGTAAAGTGTGGCAATTCCATAGCCACGTGCCAGAATCTTCTCGACTTGCCACTGCTGCGTCTGGGCCCCACGAGTGGCTTCGTCCGAAACCTCGAGGTGCGGTGGCTCTGTGGACTTTGCGGTGCGAGTCCGGTCTAAGGGAGACTCTGCACAAGTTCTGCGTCCACAGCCTGATTGATTAGTCTGAAGTTCAGGGGTGGATTGCGATGAAGCAGCGTAGTTAGGCGTGTCAGGGGATGTTTGAGAAGTATGGCCGTAAGTCTCGCCGGGAGTTGTTTTTGGAGGAGAT
>JAYVZU010000412.1:0-4102 GCA_043783075.1 Rhodanobacteraceae bacterium | reverse complement strand
CCAGCATGGGTGAGAGGGCCAGGAAGACGCCAAGTGCAGTGGCAACACCTTTTCCTCCTTCAAATCCGAGCCAGATGGGGAAGACGTGGCCAATCACTGCGGCGATCGCTGCCGCCATTGCTAAATCATCCATGTTGGGCTGGAGGAAATGGGCAATCCATACGGCCAGATAGCCTTTGCCGAGGTCCAGCAACAGAGTGGCGATTGCCAGACCCTTCGCCCCGGAGCGCGCAACATTAGTCGCGCCGATATTTCCGCTACCTGTAGCGCGAATATCTTCCTTGCGAAAGGTTCTGACGAGCAGATAGCCAAACGGAATGGACCCGAGAAGATACGCAACAGGAATTGTGATGAGCCAGAGAGTCATAGTCGGATGCGTGTGCACCAACAGTGTACCAACCGCCGATGACCACCTGTTTACAACATCTGCCGCCGCAACTGTTCCAGCGCATGCTGCGCAGCCCACCACCGAATTCGTTCGCGATCTCCGTTCAGCCGCAACTCCTTCACCTGCGTCCCATCGGCATCCGCAATCCCCAGGTACACCAGCCCAATCGGCTTGTCAATGTCGGCTCCGGTCCCCGGTCCAGGTCCGGCAATCCCCGTGATCGACACCCCAATCGACGCACCAGTCCGCTCTCGAATCCCCTCCGCCAAAGCCCGAGCCACCGCGTCAGAGACCGGTCCTTCCCGCTCAATCACCTCCGGCGGAACCCCCGCAAATGTCGTCTTCAGCGCGTCCGAGTACACCACCGCGCCGCCCAGAAAGTACCGCGAGCTCCCAGCAATCGCCGTCAGCCGCTCAGAGAGCAGCCCGCCCGTACAGCTCTCCGCCGCAGCCAGTGTCAGGTGCCGCAGCCCCATCATCAGTAGCACCACCTCTTCCAGCGACTCCCCATGCGACGAATAGATATCCTCATCCATCTCATGCTCGATCGCCTCAGCTAGCTCATCCACGCGCGCCTGAGCCTCTTCCAGCGTCGGCTTTGCACACTGGAAGTGCAGTTGAATCTCCCCCTGCGTCGCCAGAATCGTCGTCTCAACATCCATGAACGTCTTGTAGATCGGCGCAGTTCGCGAATCGACGGTTGATTCCGGAATCAGAGCCATATGCAGCTCACGCCTCGCCAGAAAACTCGCCGGCATCGCCGCTGCCAGCCGTGGCTTCACCTGGTTTACAAACAGCGGCTTCAACTCCTTCGGCGGACCCGGCATCATCACCACAATGCGCCGCTTACCCTCGTAGGTCGTCTCTAGAAACTGCCCCGGCGCGCTGCCATTCCCGTTCGGCAACATGATTGCGCCGTCCAGAATATCCGCCTGCTTGGCGTTATTCGGCGGCATCGCAATCCGACGCTCCGCAAACCGCTTGTGCAGCGCGGTAATGATCGAGTTATCCCGACTCATCGTCAGCCCCAGCGTCGCCGCCACAGCCTCGCGAGTCAGGTCGTCCTCCGTAGGCCCAAGTCCACCAGAGAACAGCACGATATCGGCCCGCGATAACGCAATCCGCGCAGCCCCCGTCAGGTGTTCCAGAGAGTCGCCAACAATAGTCTTGAAGCCAACCTGAATCCCAAGGTCGTTCAGCCCGGCAGTCAGGTAAAGGGAGTTCGTATCCTGCCGGAACGGCGTCAGCATCTCAGATCCGGCAGCGATGATTTCAGCGATCATATCTGTGTAGGATGCGCCATAAGGCAGGGAATAGGGAAGAGGAAGCAGGGAAGAGTAGACGAAAAACCGCGCTAAAGTTCGACGTCATACACAGCATCGCGAGTCGCCAACGCCGCGCGTCCGCCCGGAAGCAGACACAACCCCACCAGATTCGATCCCGCAACTACCAGCGAAGCCTCGCCCGCCGGCGTAATCCGGATGATCCCGCGATCCCCAGCCAGCGACGCCGCCACATACAAATTGTCCTCAGCGTCGAACGCCAAGCCCTGCGCCCGACCCAACCCGCGATAGAAAATCGTGGCATTCCCGTCGCGATCGATCGCATGAATCACCTGACTCGACACAGTAGTCGGCCCCGTGACGTACAGCGTTCCCCTACTGTCAAACGCCAGGTGATACGCCGAGATCGAAGGCTCCAGCGTCGCAAAGACAAACGTCTCCTGGGCCTTTCCATTCCGCGCCGCCCGAATCTTGAAGATCGTCCCCGACCGGTCGCCGACATAAAGATCACCCGTCGCATCGAACGCAATCCCTGTCGCCACGCCAAGCCCCTCAGCATAGGTGTGAGCGTCACCCGTCGCGTCGATCCGATAGATCGTCCCCTCCGCCCGCGAGCTGACATAGAGCTGCTTATCAGGCCCAAACGCCAACCCCGTCGGGTTCAGAATCTCCCGCACAAACGGTCGCACCTCATGCACCACGCCTTCCGGCGCCGGAGCAATCTTGAAGATCGAAACCGGTGTCGACTGCCCGCGAGAACCCGACAATGTCGCATACACATTGCCCATCTCGTCCACCGCGGGATTCGCCACCGGATGCAGGTTCTCCGCCATCGCCACGCCAATCCTGAGTCGCAGCGCGTTTGAAACCACCCCTCCGCGCGACACTGTCACATTACCCGGCAATACGCCTTCAGGAATGCGAATCGTCGCACGCGTAGGCCGCGCCAGCGTTACAAGCGCGGCAACTCCAGCAACATCGGCCGTCAATTCAGGCCCCAGGTCAGCGCCCAGCAGTTCCACATCGCCCCCAGGGAGCGCGGCAGCGGGTCGTATTTCAATCAGCGTTGGCATCCTCACCAGCCTACAGTCAGAACCACATCAGCGCCAGATGCCCCAGCGCCAGCGCAATCAGTCCAGCCGCAACATCGTCCAGCATGATGCCCGTCCCGCCATGCATCCGTTCCAACTGACGCACCGGCGGCGGCTTCGTAATATCGAACGCGCGAAACAGCAGCAACCCCAGTGCCGCATGCTTCCAGTCCGCCGGAATCGCAATCAGCGCAAACCACTGCCCCGCCACCTCGTCGATCACGACATGCCCAGGGTCCTCGCGACCACTCTCCCGCGCCACAATCGTAGCCGCCGGAATCCCAACCAGCGTAGCCACAACCGCCGCAACCAGCGTCCCAATGGTCTGCGCCAAAGTCGTCGGATGGAACAGATGAATCGCCCCAAACCAAAGCAGCACCGCCGCCACCGACCCATACGTCCCCGGCCCCGGCCGCATCAGCCCCGCGCCAAACCACGTCCCCAGAACCCACGCCCACTTGGTCTTCTTCATGCCAGCGGTATCCATCCGCTCCTGTTTAGCCATCGGAATCATTCGTGCTGCGCTTCTGGCGGTCGCGCAGGCCTTCCAACTCATCCAGCAAATCCGGATCATGAATCGGCGAAGAGATCACATACCCGCCCGAAGCCCACTTGCCCAGATCAAGAATCCGGCAGCGGTCCGAGCAAAACGGGAAGTCCGCGTCGGACGCGAGAACGACCTTGCGGCAGGTAGGGCAGAACAGTGCTTTCGGTATGGTCATATTTCGAACTTCCTTCAACTCCATTTTATGGCCTGCACCCCAACCCCTAACCAACCTTGTCATCCTTCGCGAAGCGGAGGACCTGCTTTTGCACTCGCAAATGCCGGAAAGAAATCCTCCGCAAGGTCCGCCCAAGTGGGGTTCTTCTCAACAATCAGTGCAATCTTCTCTGCACGAAGACAATGCTTCAGAACCTTCTCTCGCTCAATCGCATTGCCAATATATTGAAAGCGTTCAAAGTAGACGAGCCGATGAATCCTGAACTTTGCAGTGAAGCTGTCGGCAGTACCCGCCCGATGCTCCCTGATGCGTCGCATCAAACTGTTCGTTACGCCAACGTAGAGCGTACGAGATCGACTTGCTAGGATGTAAACGAAGTACTCGTGCTCACGCGGCATTCAACCCAACTATCTTGTCATCCTTCGCGAAGCGGAGGACCCGCTTTTGTACTTCGTTCAGCAAAAAAATGCTGCAAGGTCATCATCCCAGCCTAACTGTGGCAGCCTGCCCATTGATGATCATCAAATCACATGAAGGCTTTGCGTCTACTGAACGCCCTAACATCGTCCCGCGAAAGCTGGAACCACTCACCGCTTTGCTTGTTGATTCCTGAGATTC